>PWPZ01000242.1 GCA_003556985.1 Bacteroidota bacterium | reverse complement strand
CTTTACCAATACCGGAACAGATCCCCTGGTAGTGACTGATGTAAGGGTTTCGGGAGGGGTTTCCGCAACCGGGTGGACAAGATCTCCGGTTATGCCGGGTAAGTCGGGTACGGTAAGCCTGGAGTACGATCCCAAAAATAAGCCCGGGAAATTCAACAGGATAATCACCATTATTTCTACCGGCACTCCCCCCTCTGTTGATCTGAGGTTGCTGGGGGAGGTTGTTCCCCGGGAAAAAACTCCCGAAAAACTTTATCCTCGGGAAATCGGGAATTTAAGGCTAAAGTCAAATCATTTGTCATTAGGCGGGGTTGCCCGCGGATCGGTAAAAACCGATACACTTAAGATCATAAACCTGTCGGATGAATCACTCGATCTCTCATTTTCACAAGTACCCGGCCATATTTCGGTCAAGGCTTTGCCATCCAGGCTGCAACCGGCAGAAAGCGGTTCTATTATTGCTTCCTACGATGCCGGACGGACAGACGAATGGGGTTTGATGACGCATAATTTCCGGGTGTTGATAAACGGCATTGCCCATACAAGAAATATGGTTTATATAAGTGCCGATATTCAGGAAGATTTTTCAGGTTTAAGTGATGCTGAGCTGGTAAACGCCCCGGTTATCAGCTTTGATAAAAGAGTATTTGATTTTGACAGGATAGGGCAGGGTGAAAGTGTGGAATACGATTTCAAATTTACAAATGAAGGAAATTCAGTTCTTATAATACGGGATGTTAGGGCAGGATGTGGATGTACAGCGATCGAACCACAAAAACCGGTGATTCAGCCCGGGCAATCGGGCAGTATTAAAACTGTTTTCAGTTCGGGCAACTTCCGGGGAAGGCAAAACAAGAGTATAACCGTTATCAGCAACGATCCGGTAAACCCCAGAATAATTTTGCGGGTTACCGGAGAGGTGATTTATGAATGATCAGCTTGTTAACAAGTTTTTAAGAAATGGGTAAAGAGGAGAAAAGTAAAGGATCGTTGAAGGTAAACAAGGGCATTGAGCAACCGCCGTCGGTTAACCCTGATTCCATGGATGCGTTCCGGGGAAGGAGAAGAAATAAAATATCGCCTGCCGTGTTAAAGGAAGGAATTCTGAAAGGAAGCATCAGCCATCTCAGCCAGGCTATAACATTGATTGAGAGCTCCCTGGGGGAGCACCAGGATATGGCAATGGAACTTGTTGAGGGGTGCCTCCCATTCAGCGGGAAATCTGTCAGGATCGGTATTACGGGAGTCCCCGGCGTAGGCAAGAGCACCTTTATAGAAAGTTTCGGGGGGATGCTCACTGACAGGGGGTCCAGGGTGGCTGTCCTTGCCGTTGATCCCAGCAGCAGACTGACCAGCGGAAGCATTCTGGGCGATAAAACCAGGATGGAAAGATTGTCGGCCGATCCGTCCGCCTTTATCAGGCCATCACCCTCAGGTGGCTCGCTGGGAGGGGTGGCAAAAAAGACCCGTGAGAGCATTATTCTGTGCGAAGCCGCCGGCTTTGACACAATAATAATTGAAACCGTTGGTGTAGGCCAGTCAGAAACCGCTGTAAAATCTATGGTTGATTTTTTCCTTTTGTTAATGCTGGCCGGAGCCGGCGATGAATTGCAGGGCATTAAAAGGGGGATAATGGAAATGGCTGACGGATTGGCAATTACAAAAAGTGACGGTAATAATGTTGCAAGGACGGGAATTGCCAAAACCCAGTATGAAAATGCCCTGCATTTATATCCGCCGCCACCTTCGGGGTGGAAACCAAGGGTGCAGACCTGCTCGGCAGTGACAGGAGAGGGGCTGGACGATATTTACGAAACTCTCCGTAACTATCTTGATTTTACCCGGAAATCGGGCTTTTTTTCAAAAAACCGCAAAGAGCAGTCTGTTTACTGGATGCGCGAAAATATTGATCTTCAATTAAAGGAGGGGTTCTATAACGATCCCCATATTTCGGACGAACTTGGAAAGATCATTCCGGGTGTAACAGAAGGGAAGATATCGAGCTCAATGGCTGCGAGAGAGTTATTGATGAAATATCTCGATAAAAGAGAGAAAATTTAAAATTGGCATAATGGAAGGTTTTCAGAAAAAAATTAACATCAAAAACAAAAAAGCCTCATATAACTATGAGTTTGTTGAGAAATTCATAGCCGGTATAGTACTGGGAGGAACAGAGATCAAGTCAATTCGCATGGGCAAGGCAAATCTTGTTGATGCATACTGTTATTTCAGGGGTGATGAGTTATGGGTCAGAGGAATTCATATTGCAGAATATTCGTTTGGAAGTTTTTATAATCATGATCCCGGGCAGGACCGTAAGCTGCTTTTAAACCGGCGTGAGCTCAATAAGCTGAGAAAAAAATCACAGGAGAAAGGGTTCACTATTGTCGCCACCCGGCTTTTTTTAAATGAAAGAGGACTTGCAAAACTTGAAATCGCACTGGCCAGGGGCAAAAGAGAATATGACAAACGCCAGGATATTAAGGAGCGTGATACAAAGAAAGAGCTGGCAAGATTAAGAAAAATGTGAGAGTGCAGATGTTTTTCTTATACGGATTTTGCTGAGAAAAAATTTGATGATTTCCGGAATCAGAAATTCGGACTGAGAAGATATTTGGAATAGAATGAGTTGATCAGCTCCACGGCCTCGTCGGCGGTGTCAACCAGAGAAAAAAGTTCCATGTCTTCGGGACCTATATTGCTTTCTTCGGTCATCATAACATCTTTCATCCATTCTATGAGGCCTTTCCAGTAGTTTTTGCCTACCAGGATCAGCGGGAATTTACCTATTTTCCGGGTCTGTATAAGGGTTATGGCTTCAAAAAATTCATCAAATGTACCGAAACCGCCGGGCAGCACTATGAACCCCTGGGCATACTTCACAAACATCACCTTCCGGATAAAAAAATTACTGAAGGTTATGAGTTTGTCAGAGTCGATGAACTTGTTGGCACCCTGCTCGTGGGGAAGATCAATATTCAGTCCCACGGAGCGACCATTCCCTTTTCTCGCTCCCATATTTGCTGCTTCCATAACTCCCGGGCCTCCCCCTGTTATGATGCCGTATCCGAAACCGGTCAGTTTAAATGATATTTCCTCGGCCAGATTAAAGTATTTTGACCCTGCAGGAGTCCGTGCGGAACCAAATATTGATACGCAAGGGCCTATTTTGCTCAGTTTCTCGAATCCTTCCACAAATTCGGCAACAATTTTGAATACCATCCATGAGTCAACTGCCTTGATCTCATTCCAGTCTTTTTCGGAAAATGCACTTTTGATTCGATCTTCATCTGCCATCATAAGAAAATAATTATCAGTTTTTAACATATATTTACCGCAGGCTGGTTCAACAGCTCTTTAAGATATTTGCCTGTTATGCTCAGCGAGTTTTGAGCTACCTCTTCGGGAGTCCCTGTTGCGAGTATCCTGCCACCTTCCTTGCCGCCATGGGGACCCAGATCTATAATATGGTCAGCCATTTTGATCACATCCATGTTGTGTTCAATCACAATTACTGTATTTCCCTTATCTGCCAGAGAATTGAGAACCTTGAGCAGAACGCTGATGTCTTCAAAATGCAGTCCGGTAGTAGGCTCATCCAGCACATACATTGTTTTTCCCGTGTCTTTCTTTGCAAGTTCGGCTGAAAGCTTCACCCTTTGAGATTCTCCGCCCGACAGGGTTGTTGAAGCCTGTCCGAGCTTGACATAACCCATGCCTACCTTTTGCAGGGTTTTCAGCTTCCTTGAAATTGCGGGGATTTTTTCAAAAAAATCAACCCCCTGGTTAATTGTCATGTCCAGTACATCGCTTATTGACTTACCCTTATATTTTACCTCAAGGGTTTCCCGGTTATACCGTTTCCCGTTGCAATCTTTGCATTGTACGTAAACATCGGGTAAAAAGTTCATTTCAATTGTCTGCGCTCCCGCACCTTTGCATGTTTCGCACCGGCCACCCTTAACATTAAAGGAAAACCGGCCTGCTTTGTATGCCCTGATTTTTGACTCGGGTGTTTGTTCAAAAAGTTTTCTTATATCGGCAAAGACCCCTGTATACGTAGCCGGATTTGATCTGGGGGTTCGGCCTATGGGCGACTGGTCAACTTCAATTATCTTGTCGGTGTTTTTAAGTCCTTTAATGCTTTTGTAAGGCAGAGGTTCTGCAAGTGAATTGTAAAAATGCCTGCTCAGCACCGGTTGCAGGGTTTCTTTTATCAGGGTGGACTTGCCGCTGCCGGAAACTCCGGTAACACAAATGAACATGCCAAGGGGAATGTCAACGTCAATATTTTTCAGATTATTGCCGGTGGCTCCGGTTATTCCGACCGATAATCCATTCCCTTTACGGCGCTGCGGCGGAAGTTTTATTTCCCTCTTTCCTGACAGGTAATGGCCTGTAAGGGTATTGGACCTGCATATCATCTCCGGCGGGCCGGCGGCCGAGATTTCCCCTCCTTTACGGCCTGCACGCGGACCCATGTCAATTACGTAGTCGGCTGCAAGGATCATATCCCTGTCGTGTTCGACAACTATTATAGAATTCCCCTTATCGCGAAGCTTTTTTAATGAATCAATCAGTTTGAGGTTATCTTTCTGATGCAGGCCTATGCTGGGCTCATCGAGAATATAAAGCACGTTGACCAGTTGCGAACCGATCTGGGTGGCAAGCCTTATACGCTGGCTTTCTCCGCCCGACAGGCTTGTTGCGCTGCGGTTAAGATTCAGATAATTAAGTCCCACACTCAACAGAAAGCTCAGCCTGGTATTGATCTCCTTGATAATTTCGGCTCCTATTTTCTGCTGTTTTCCGGTAAGATGGCCTTCCAGGGAAGCAAACCAGTCCGCCAGCTGGTCAAGGTCCATACCGGCAAGCTCGACAATGTTTTTTTCGTTTATTTTGAAATACAAAGCCTCTTCCTGTAATCTTGATCCTTTGCAGGCAGGGCATTTTATTTTTTTAAGGTACTGCCTTGCCCATTTTTCTCCTTTGTTGCTGTACCCGTTATTCCCCATGCTGGAAATAAAATCTATCACCCCCTGAAAGCTCATAAAATAGTTGGATGCCGAGCCCAGCGGAGAATTAAGCAATTTAAAGGATTCCTCGGAACCGTAGAGTATTGTGTTAAGTGCCTGTTCGGGGATCTCTTTAAGAGGAGTATTCAGACTAAACTGATACTTGGCAGCTATAGCCTCCAGCTGCCAGAATATAAGGGATTTCCTGTATGGGCCGAGAGGTTCTATTCCCCCCTTCTTTATGGAGATGTCAGGGTTGGGTATTATTTTGGATATATCCATTTCACTTATGGCCCCCAGTCCGTTACATTTTTTACAGGCTCCCCTTGGGGAGTTGAAAGAAAAACTGTGTGGTGCCGGTTCATTGTATGATATGCCTGAGGTGGGGCACATTAGCTGTTTGCTGAAATATCGGGTGTCGCCATTTTCCAGATCAAGGATCATCAGTGTGTTCTTACCGTGATCCATAGCTGTACGTATGGTGTCGCCAAGCCTGTTCCTTTCGTTGCCGGTTACCTGAAGCTTATCTATTACTATCTCAATATTATGGGTTTTATACCTGTCAAGGCGGAAACCATGATTAAGCTCCTTTACTTCGCCGTTTATTCGGGCATGCAGAAACCCTTTTTTTCTTATTTGTTCGAACAGCTCCTTGTAATGTCCTTTTCTTCCTTTTACTACAGGAGCAAGGATCATAATTTTTCTGTTGTTGTATTTTTCAAGTATCAGACTGATGATCTGATCATCGGTATACCTTACCATTTTCTCACCCGTTACACGGGAGTAGGCAATGGATGCCCGGGCATAAAGCAGTCGCAGGAAATCATAGATTTCGGTGATAGTTCCAACAGTTGATCTCGGATTTTTACTGCTTGTTTTTTGTTCTATGGCAATTACAGGGCTTAATCCGGAAATGCTATCCACATCGGGCCTTTCCATGCTTCCCAGGAATTGCCTGGCATAGGCCGACATGGTTTCCATATACCTTCTTTGCCCTTCGGCATATATGGTGTCAAATGCCAGAGACGACTTGCCGCTGCCACTGAGCCCTGTAAGCACTACCAGGCTGTTTCTGGGAATGCTCACATCAATATTTTTGAGATTATGCTCCCTGGCCCCGAGAACCTCGATAAAGTCCCGCGCATTCTTATTACTATTTCTTTCAGGTGTTCCCAACTTACGGTGTGATTATTATGGTTTACTCCTTATAGCCCGTTTCAGGAGAGCTATCTTTGAAATACCGGGCTCTTTCCCGTGCACCTTCCCGGGGTAATCTGACGTTATAGGTTTTCCCGGACGAGTTGGTGAGATATGGCCTGCGCAGCCAGGGGTTAAGATATTTCAGCATCTTGTAGTTGGTGTTGAATTCTTTAGCAAAATCTGCAAAGTCTGCAACCCTTGCATTTACAGGCACTTCAAAATAATCTATGTACGGGTACAGATCTGATTCACTTACGTGGAAACCATAGGCTGATGGGTCTTCCAGGATAGTCTTGATGGCGATGATCCTGAAAACATACCGCTGGGTTTCTTCATTTAACAAGAGATCATAATAATCGTCCTCCTTCTGTATCCCTATTTGCCTGTCCATTCCCCTGCGACCCGCATTATAACTGGCTGCAGCCATAGTCCAGCTACCATATTTGGTATAGGATTCAAGAAGGAACCTGCAGGCTGCTACCGTTGACTTCTCAAGATGATATCGTTCATCAACTTCTTCATTAACCTCCAGTCCGTAATCCCTGGCAGTTCCTCTTAAAAACTGCCATACTCCAACTGCACCTGCAGGAGATATAGCATTCAACATACCGCTTTCCGCAAGGGCCAGGTATTTGAAATCATCGGGCACATTATATTCCTCCAGAATAGGTTCAATAACAGGAAAAAAACGGGCAGCACGTTTGATAAAAAGCAGTGTTTGCGACTGCCAGTAAGTATTTACCAGCAGCTCCCTGTCGAAACTCTCCCATACATCGAAGTTATGGATAGGAACGGGCTCTCCGGCGAATTCAAGATTTTTCGGAATTTCGAGTGCATAAATCGCATAACTGTTTTCAAATTCTTCATTTCCGGAGCCGAAATGGTCACTCTGCTTAAAGAAGCTGAAGAGCTGAATAACCGCACCCATTAATACCAGGAATGACAAAAAGGAAAAAGAGCGTAAAACAAACCTTAAAAAAGGGTTATTTATTTTTTTTATAGTGTCCAAGCTGATGAATTTTTTAAAGTGCAAAAATTAATACCATGATGTAGTTATGACCCTTATGGTTGAAAGTTATGACCCTTTATGCCGTTAAATTAAAACACTCCTGCCGGCATGCAAATGCACCGATTTGCTGCTGCCTCTGGGTAAATTTTCGGAATTCAGGGAGTAAGTCAGTATAAAGGATTGTTGATCAAAATTATGCCTTGTTTTGTGACAAACTTCTGACGTCACAAAAGTAACGAAAATAATAGGATAATTAATATGCTTCCTAATCAAAAAATGAATAAGGTGATGGTTTTACAGGAAGGTATAATAATGACTGGCAAGGTGTTGTTGAATGAGGTTACCGGAGGGTCGGTGTCACAGGCTGTGGCTAGTGCGATAAGTGCAGGGGTCTTGTTGAATGAGGTGGCCGGTGGACAGGCACAAGAGCCCTGTATAAGAACCGGGAATCAGAATCTGTAAAATACCCCTCCGTAAACTGAAAGTGAATAGGGAAGGTGACGGTGATCCAGAGACGGATTCACCGAATTTAAAAAATGGCTGAACCGGGGTTCAAATGCCAGTATCATGCTGTTCCCCAGGTGCTTCTCCAGCCCGACCCCGAGAATACCGGCAATATTAAAGTTGCTTATACCTATGGTTTCACCTATGTTAACCGCCTCTCCGTGCCGTTCGAGCAGGACCCTGTTTCCTGCCAGAACATTAGCCCCCAGTCCGCCGCTCACAGTCAGACCGGTATTACCGGTTAACAGATGATAGCGTAAAACAATAGGAGTCTGAATGAAAAAAAGCTGCTGTACAATTCGTTCTTCGTCATAGATGTTGGTTATCTCTCCGGAAACCGATTGGCGGAAGGAGCTATTATCGGGTATATTGTGGCTTTTCCCGGAGATAACTACATTGGAGCCGGTCGTGTGTATTTGTCCGAGAGAATTGTTGAAAGATGGCTGGTTTTCAGGGAGGTTTGCCTGTATATAGCCGGACCTCAGCATCTCCCGGTAGGGCTGGCTGTGAAACACCCGGACCCCCCCGGTGCTTTGTCCGGTATTGACAAAATCAAGTCCTGACTGTACCGATAACCTGTCATTAATTATATAGCTGAGCACTAATCTGCCGGTATAGGAAAGCAGACCTCTTTCGTCCCTGGTGTAGATTGCCTCTTCCATGTTGCCGGACGAAGCAGCCGAAAGAGTCCGGTAAGAATAGTTTGGTGCCATCATTACACCTGCATGCCATCTTTTTTTATGTTCCGGAAAAGATACCGCTAAAGATCCCTCATGCCGTTCATGTATTGACATATAAGATTGCGAAAGGTTTGACGGCACTATCCCGGCAGGTATATCATTAGCCAGGCTGGAAGGCTTCAGGGAGGATATATAGGCCGGAAACTTTTCACCGGCCTCATGCAGACTGTATTCGTGGATATGGTCTTCCCTGGCAGCCTTCCGGATGGCCTGTTTTTTCGCCATGTATGCGGGTGAGGCAATGCCGGCAACGGCGCCATTTACGGCAGCGGTAAGGTCGGCGTGGGGTACAGAAAGGAGGGATTGGTCGGGAGAATGAATTATTCCATTTTCAGGAACGGGGATTATCACCACATTTTCGGGTGACAGGTAGTTATCCTCCGGGGTGTCCTGCATGAAAAAATGCAACAGACTCCCGCCAAGCCCTAATAAAATTGCCAATCCGGCGGCTAATTTCATAACAAAGGGGATTATCCGGGCTCTTTTTTTGGCCGTAAGGTGATTGCTGACCCTGTCCCACACCTCAGGCGGCGGCTTGGCCTTATGCCCGGAGAGTCCTTCCCTGAAAAGATCATCTATATGTTTTTTCTTTTCAGCCATTTTTTCTTGACACTATATTTCTTGATCCGGTATGAATTTTTATCATCTCCTTCAAGGCGATCCTTGCCCGGTGAAGGTGTGATTTTGATGTATTTTCGGGTATACCGGTCATATTTGCAATTTCGCTGTGATTATAACCTTCAATAACAAACAGGTTAAAAACTATTCTCTGGTTAACAGGCAATTTTCTGACCATATCAAGAAGATCGTCTTTTTCCAGGTTACATTGAGCCGCAGGTAGTTCATAACTACTGTCTTCCGTGAGCTCTTCATTCAGTGCGATCATCTGTTTTTTATTCCTGATCAGCTGCAGAGCAGTATTAACCATTATTTTCCTGACCCATCCTTCAAACGATCCTTCCCAGCGATAACTTTTTATATTCGTAAAAACCTTTATAAACCCCTCCTGCATAAAGTCATTTGCCTCATCAGAATCGGAAGCATACTGAAGGCAGACGGCATACATAGCAGGAGAAAGCATCGTATATAATACTTCCTGGCTGCTCCTGCTGCCTTTAATACAGCCTTTAATTATTTTTTTTAGCTCATCCGTCAATTTTGTCAGCTTTATCCAGATCCAGCAGGTAAAAGTAAGACTTTCAAGCTAATTAACGGATATTCACTTAATCAAATTTCAATATCATTTATATTATTTCAAATTACTTACTTTACTGTTATATTTACGGAAACAAAATCATTTTCATGCAGCTCGCCCCTCCAGAAGTTGAATGTGTATTTTTGCCTGGAATCAGCTACAAATTCATATACACTGGTGATGGTTGTCACTACCGAAGTACAGAAATCCTCCTTCGGCTCTTTTTGTTCTACCCTTATATTGATTGTATTGTTCCCGGTCTTTGATTCCAGGAAATTTGAAAATCCGGCACAACCGGAATTACCTACTGACCGAACCTGTATACTTATTGTTTCTCCATACTTTACATAGGAAGGGGCTATTACATCGAAAACCGGTGAAGGTGCGTAAACATAGGCATTTTCGTATTCCTCCGCAGTATGTTGATCCCAAAGGAACAGAGTATCTTTTTCGCAGGAAACTAAAAACACAAAAGGGAAAAATATCAGAAATAATTTTTTCATATCCAGCTTTTTATCTGGTTTAATGCTCTTTGCCGACTTGAATTAAAAAGATCCGGAACACCGTTATTCTGCAACAGCTAATATTTTTTGTGAAATGTGCCGCGATAATATGATGCAGAAAATATGTTCCTGGTTGCAGTAAAGTATTTTTTTTTGCTCCCTGAAAATATTTATCAGATTTTACAGGGGTGATTTCCTGTAATAACGGTCTTATATATAAAAAGCTTCGGACCTCCTGAGTGAAAAATAATAAAACAGATAACGATTCAGTTAATTTTTAATAGCTTAGAAACCTGATATTTTTAAATCATTCAAAATGAAAAATTCATTTGTCCTGATCACGCTGGCAATAATGATTTTTTTTGGTTCATTTAATCAAATAAAAGCTATTGCTCAGGCGGGAAACGACCCGGAGCTCAAACTTGGGAATTACATGACTCACGCCGAATCCCAGAAAGTCTATCTGCATTTCAATAAAAGCCGGTACAGTGCCGGTGAAGTTATGTGGTTCAACAGCTATCTTTTGAATTCGGTAACTCATCTTCCCGAGACCGCTAAAACCAATATCTACGTTGATCTGATCAATGCCGACGGTGTTATTATGGAAAAACGTCTGTTACTGGCCCATAATGGTGTGGCGGAAGGAGATATCAGATTACCGCTCACCCTTCCCGACGGCAACTACCGTATAAGGGCGTATACCGATTTGATGAAGAATTTCGGGGAGGAGTATTACTTCAACCGCTTTTTTTATATTTCAAATCAACAGTATGAAGATATGATACCCCGTTCAGATGCCCGTTCCAACAGGAGGTTCAACAGAAGTTTTGAAGAACTGGCGGAAGAGCATAACATAGCCTTTTTCCCTGAAGGTGGAAATATGGTAGAGGGAGTCAAAAACCGAATTGCTTACAAGTCATTTAATGCCCTGGGCCGGGGCATTGATGCCAAAGGTGTAATAACCGACGGGAGCGGCAATGAAATATTGGAATTCAGTACACGATATGCAGGGATGGGGAGTTTTGAACTGCAGCCGGAAGCAGGCACTACTTATCAGGCCCGTGTGTCATTTAATGCCGGCCGGCCTCAGACCTTTGATCTTCCGCAGGCTGTGCGGGAAGGACTTGCCATGGAAGTGGAACTCAAAGACGGGAATATTGTAATAAATCTGCGAACCGGCCTTCTGCCCGACGATCCGGGCTTTATAAGCGAACCTTATATTCTTGCTCATACCCGCGGTGAGATAAAATATTCCGGAGCGGTAAAACTGTCGCCCGGGGGTGAAGGGAAAAAAGAAATACCCGAAGAGTTGTTTTCCAACGGAATCGCACAGGTTACAGTGTTTTCAGCAACCCGGCCCCTGGCAGAAAGACTTGTTTTTATTAACAGTGAGAATGATTTTATTTTCAACCCCCAAATTTTCAGGATGGAACATGAGGGAACAGATTATTACGGAATTCGAATGGAAATTCTGGATTATGAAGAAAACCCAGTTGAGGGTAATTTTTCAATGTCAATACTCAAGGGAGATTTCGCGCCTCCCGGTTCCGAGGCCACCATTATGAGCAATATGCTTCTAACCTCGGATCTTGAAGGGGTGGTTGAAAATCCGCAATACTACCTGGATCCTGAAAAAGAACTTGACCGGGAACTTGATCTTCTGATGATGACCCACGGCTGGAGAAGATTCAACTGGGAATCGGTACTGGCAGGTGATGTTCCCAAAATCAGCCATACGTCTTCATCAAGTATTTCTGTGCGTGGGAGAGTAACCGATCCGGCCAATAACGAGCCGGTAAATAACTTTCAGGTAAGAATGATTGTTTCCGGGCAGGATGGAGATTCTTACAGTACCAGGACCGACGGACGCGGTTATTTCGAATTTGACGAGCTTGTTTACCATGATAATTTCAGGATTGAGATAACCAGTGACAGATTGGCCAGTGATTATCCACCCACCATTGAGTTAATCAGAGAAGAAATCCGGGGGCACGATTATACTCCCAATATCCACACAAGAGAGGAACAGATTACCAGGAGGGGACGTGACTGGCGACGGGTGCCTGATGCAGGAAGATCACCATATGCCGTTGCTTCGGAACATGGACCCGCACCCAGGCAGTACGGAATACCCGATCAGACCATCTATATTGACAGAGACAAAGTGACGCACCGGTCTCTGTTGGATGTACTGGTTGAGAGAGCCTCGGGATTGCAGGTGCAGGGCAACAGGCTGATGTTCAGGGGACCCACCAGCATTAACCTGAGCAGTGAGCCGATGTTCATGCTCAATGGTGTCCAGACAGGCAGGGATGTGGTACTGAGTATGAATCCCAGAGAAATTGAGCGTATTGAGATATTCAGGGGCACCAGTTCCGCAATGTTCGGTGTACGCGGAGCATCCGGAGTCATAATCGCATACCAGAGAGCAGCCGGAGATACCGGATTTAAAGACAGTAAGGAATAT
>PWPZ01000204.1 GCA_003556985.1 Bacteroidota bacterium | reverse complement strand
CAGCATGTAATCGGCCATTTCACCCGAAAGCTCGACCGGGAACCGGTGAAAAATATATATAAGCGGAAAACCCAGTGCAAGGCCTGCCAGTACGCCCAGGAAACCTATGATTACCGTTTCGATGAAGCTTACAACAGCCAGCTTTCCACGCTTCATGCCCACTGAAAGCATTATGCCAAATTCCCGCATCCGCTCATAGAGCATGGTAAGGATAGTGCCGAAAATCCCGAATCCTATAATTATATAAAAAACCCAGGCAATACCCCGGTATACGGTATTCTGCATTTCAATAAGTCCAACTATATCGGGCATAAGCTCCTGCCATGTCAGCGCAGTGAACCATTCTTCATCCAGCCGTTCCCTCAGTGCAGCAGCCAGGTAATCAGTATGCGTGGGATCATCAATCATCAAAAGGAGGCCTGTCAGCCTGTTTTCAGCCCCAAAGTACCACTGGGCCTGCCGGAGCGGAAGAAATACCATAAAATTGTTTTGCTCGGGAAGGGTAAATTCTATAATCCCCCCTATCCTGAATCTGCCGGTGGCAGTAATTGCCTGGAATCCCTGTCCGAGCAGGGTTATGGTATCACCCACAGAGACATCCAGCAGTTCTGCCAATCCCTGAGCCACCACGGCAAAATCATCTTCCGGAGAAAAAATTTCACCCATTATAAGATCCCCTGAAAGGTTTCGCAGTTTGTCCTCCTTTTCGGGCACTATTCCGGTGACCATTGCAGGCCTGGTTACCATGTCGCGCGCTGCCAGGGAAAATCCCCTTAAACGGGGAATAGTATAGAGGATCTCATCCTCAAATGCCTCCAGTGCATCCCTTACCTCGGCGCCATACTCAAAAACATGGTCAAGCGATGGCTCTTCATGATATAGCGCATCCTGTATCTGAATGTAACCTGTCTCCTGGCGTACGATTGTCTCTACAAGCTGTTGTTGAAATCCTTCGGCAAAGGATAAGAGGGCAGAGGCAAGGACAACTGCAAACAGGACGGAACTCACCGCTATCAAAGTGCGGCGTTTGTTACGCCAGAGGTTCCGCCATGCCAGGACAAAGAGGATTTTCATCTTCCATTTATCAATTTAAATAGTGAACGCTTAACCCCGTGGGACAGAGAATCCGTATAGTGATCCTGCAACAGGAAACCAATTTCCTGGGATAATTCAGGATACTTCCCGCTGATCTTTACTATCATTTTAAACGCGTTAAACCTGACTGACGGCTTCTTGCCGATCTTTTCCCAAATGCTGACACAGTGATCAAATAAGGTCCCCTCGAACTCTTCATCTATCTCCATCAGGTAAAGAATTTTCAGTAATTCGCGCTGATGCCCGTCACTTTTATCCCGCAGGCATGCCATGATACGGGGAATCTGATCTTTAAAGCGTGGGTCATTTTCTTCCATGCAGCTCCAGAGCAGCCAGGCGGCCCTCCACGAGTATGGCTGCTTGTCGGTAATAGCAAGCTGAACCGCCTCTTCGAAACCTTCCGGATGGTTTGTCAGATATAGAATCATTTCTTCTTTATAGAAATTCATCAGGACTTTTTCCAGCTCTGTTTCCATAATTCAAATATAAGGATAGAATCGCTTACTTTTTCAACCAACGACGGATAGCTGTTCCTGTATTCCGCTGTGAAACGGTTTTTTTTTCTTTTCACACAGTTTAATGGCAAGGTCCCGCCCATTATTCTCTCAGGAACCGGTTGATCGTACCTGTCATAATTTTTTCCCTGCTGATAAAACTGTCATATAGATAGAACAGGAACGTGAAAAGGATGATGGAAAGAAATCCAGCAAAGCCTGTTATCCCCACCATTAGATCATTTCCACCGGTAATCATCATTATCGATAACCCGGCTGTTGCGTTAAGGGTGCCGTGCATAACCGATGCCGCGATCACAGAACCTGTCTTGATGGTTATATAAAGAAAAAGCGGACTGAACAGGATGGTCATTATAGTCATCATGAAAATTCCGGCTACCGGGTAGTTGGGATAATTATGCCCCATAAGTATCATCGGGGCATGCCAGAGACCCCAGATCAGGCCGGTCAGCAATGAAGCATGAATGAAATTCATGTTCTGAAAACGGCGGACCAGGAATCCGCGCCACCCAATCTCTTCTCCGAAAGCAGCGGCCGCGTTTACCGTTATCCCGGCCAGCAGTCCTGAAAGCAGGCTAAACACTACAGGATGCAAAGGCAATACTTCCATCGACCTTCTCATCTCTTCAATCTGTTCGGGGGTCATCATTTCCTCGTATCTTTCGAACATTCCCTCCATACCGGGCGACCATGAAATTCCCGGAAATAGCAGACTTATAACCAACGATCCTAAAATGATAAGAGGGGGAAGAAACCAGCTTACCAGGAACCACCAGTTCAGCCTGAAAGAGATCAGAAGAGGTTTTTTGATTTTCTCTTTATAGATTAATTTTTCCACGATAAGTGCAGAGATCAGCGGAAAAAACATATAGAGGACGGCAAATACCAGACCCTCGGTTCTGTCAAGCCGGCCTCCCGAAAGGTAGAATATCCCTGCGGCCATAAAGCTGATACCAAAAACCAGTACCAGGAACAACCGTGTTTTGCTTGTGAATGTCATTGCTGTATTTTTAGTTAAAATCAAATTTACTGCTTTTCCCTGTAATCGGGGTTTCCGGTAATCCAATTCCAACAAATGAAGTCATGGCAGGGCATTTTCACTCATAATTAGCCCGATAAAGCATCCTCTTTTCCGACAGATGAACCGAGGTTGCAAGGAAAAAACCAAACGCACCGTTACTTATGTTGCCCCGCACATTGGCCTTGGGAGGCGAAAAGAACATGTTGGGCATGTAATTAAAGATGGCATCGTTGATAAACCAGGCATAATTCTCACCGATCGACATTGACATCACCTGCACTTCCAGGGAGTCTGCCCGGGATTCAATGATGGCAACCGATTCCCCTTTAAGATACTCGCCATTATTGAAGATATCGGTATAAATGCTCCATTTGTAGAGGGTGTCGGCCCATACCCCATCAAGTGAATATTTGAAAAGAAAAAAATCATCAGGCTCGGGAGGATCCTGCCCGTAGACCAGGATCTCGTAATGGGGCATATCTGCGGGCCAGCCCATTGTGAAATTTTTAAACCCGATCGAGTCAATCTCAAATCCCTGCTGCATGGTCGAGCTGGCAGTGTATGTCTGATCTTCATACAGTATATTCAGGACATAGGTTTTCCCCGCCTGGCCGATGAAATCGCGGGTTTTGT
>PWPZ01000250.1 GCA_003556985.1 Bacteroidota bacterium | reverse complement strand
TCCACTGCAACGCCGACTGGACCCGCTCCACTCTTTTCCAGTCGGACTATCTTGACGGTTTTTATGAAAACCCCCTTGACAACTATCGGTTATCTTTTAACACATTCGTCCCCTATACCCACTATTCCCTTACCATCCCCGGATATGACCTGAATATCAAGCTGCCGGGGAATTATGTTTTGAAAGTATATGAGGACTTCGACCAGGAAAAGGTGGTTTTAACCAGGAGATTTATGGTTTCCGAGCCGGGCGTGGTTATTCATGCACAGGTCCACCAGCCCCGGCATGCCGCATATCACAAAATATCACACCAGGTAAGCTTTAATGTTATCCACCCTGAATTACAGATTCGCGACCCCCATTCGGAACTTTATGTCAGGGTTATGCAGAACGGAAGGAAAGATAAAAGCCTGTCCGACATTAAGCCAATGTACATAAGAAGCAGGGAAGTGGTGTACGAGGATGACGAGAAACTTGTATTTCAGGCCGGAAACGAATTCAGGAATTTTGACACCAAGAACATCAGGTATCAGACCGAATTTATAAGGAATATAGATTTTGCCGACGGACTTTATCATGTTGAGCTGCATCCTTCCCGGTCGCGCGAATATACCAGGTATTTCTCCCATCATGATATTAACGGAAAATTTCTTATTAGAAACGAAGAAGGCAGAAACCCCTCGGTTGATGCCGACTATGTAATGGTCTATTTCACACTGCCGTGGGACGTTCCTTTTGACAATGGCGATGTTTATGTTATCGGTGAACTGAGCGACTGGAATTTTCATGAAAACAACCAAATGACATATAACCATTCCCGCAAGGCTTATGAGCTGACCATGCTCCTCAAACAGGGTTACTACAACTACCAGTTTGCATTCCTTGAAGAGGGGGCATCCGTAGCAAACACCTCCATATTTGAGGGGGACTTCCGTGAAACAGAGAACGATTATCTGATAATGGTTTATCACCGTGCACCCGGAAGCCGGTTTGACCGGCTGGTCGGGACAAAGCGGATAAATTCACGCGGAGAAGGAGCCCCCCGCCGCAGCCTCTTCTGAACGTTATAAGCCGTACTGAAAAACTTCGCAGCGGCACCCGTAACAACCAATAATCACCGGATCATGGCGGCGTCAGTTATCTGATAGTCTGGATGACGCTGGGGCCACTCAGCCTTGCTGAAAACAAACCGGGTCAGGACGGCCTGTCAATGCTTTCGATGGTTTCCCGCAGGAATTGCTCAAAATCGGCGGCAAACTCCTTCCGTTTCAAAGCAAACTCAACCGTGGTCTTTAAAAAGTCCAGTTTATTTCCTATATCATATCGCTTGCCTTCAATGATGGTGGCAATGATGCCTTCCTGTTTCAACAATAATTGCAGGGCATCGGTAAGCTGGATCTCATTGCCTTTTCCCCGGGGTGTTTTTTCCAGTGCCCGGAAAATTTCAGGAGTCAGAATATAACGTCCGGCAATTGCCAGGTTGGAGGGGGCCTGTTTGACGGAAGGTTTTTCAATAAGCTGGTTTAACCTTACAACCTTGTTGCTGAGGTTTTCCCCGCCAACTATACCGTATCTGGAAACATTTTCCGGGGGAACGGTTTCCACAGCTATAACCGTATGCCCGTACTGCTCGTAAGAATCAATAAGCTGCTGGGTTACGGGAATAACGGAATCGACAATGGTATCGCCGAGTAAAACTGCAAAAGGCTCGTGCTCACAGTGAAACCTGGCATGATAAATGGCATCGCCCAAACCGTTCAATTCTTTCTGACGTATAAAATGGATATTGGCCATGCTTTCAATGTGCCTCAGCTGGGTATATAAGGCTTCATCCTCTTTTTCCTGTAAGCGTGATTCAAGTTCATAATTTTTGTCAAAATGATCTTCTATAGATCGTTTTCCCTTCCCGGAAATTATTAAGATGTCTTCTATACCGGAATCCACACATTCCTGTACCACATACTGGATTGTAGGGGTGTCAATTATGGGGAGCATTTCCTTGGGCTGGGCCTTGGTTACGGGAAGGAACCGGGTCCCCAGTCCGGCTGCGGGGATAACTGCTTTTTTTATCATTATTAATTACATTATTATGGGTTTAATAACTCTGGCATTAACTTTCTGCAAATTAACAATGAGCCGGCGCAACATTTCATCATCTTCATACATACCTATAATGGCACCGCCCGAGCCCGAAAACTTTGCAGATGCTCCGCACTTCCTTGCCGTCATGACCATTTCCATGTTACTTTCGGATATTTTCATGATTTTACGGCGCAAATCAAAATTTGTGTCAATCAGTTTATTCAGCCTTTCATAATCCTTTTGCGATAAAGCCTCTTTCCCCTGTTCTGCAACATCTGCAATTTCTGCCAGTGTATCAATCACAAAAGGATCTCCCTTTTCATATTTTTCGCGAATATTATTCAATACCGCGCCGGAAACTTTACCCAGCTCCACTTTATAAGCCAGGTAGAGCTTTGGCAACAAGGACGGCTCTATGCTACTGTATTTACCGTATCCTTTGCTTTGAAGATATTCCTTTTCGAAATCCATAAAAACACAACCTTCATAAACCTGTATCACCCGGTCCTGCAATCCGGCATTGATACCAAGCTCTTCACTTTCCGTTTTAAGGATTATGGAAGGAAGGATATGTTCCGGAATATCCACCTCATAAAATTGCATAAGGGCTTTCATTGTTGCGGTAATGATGGCACTCGAACCGGCCAGTCCGACCTGGCGGGGTATGGATGAGCGGTAACGGATAGTGAAATTCTTCCTGCCGATCCTGATATTGTTTGACTCACAGTATTCTGCAAATTTCTTGATGGAGGCTTTAATCAGCCTTGTTCCGCCATAGTAACCGGATAGCTTAACGCTGTCGACCAGGTGGTACATGTTGCGAAAGGTATTCCGGTCTACCTCCATTTCCTCAATTCTCAGCTCGGGAGATTCATAAAGTGAAACCGAGGCACCGAAGTTCCTTACAATAATTGATATTGTCTTACCATAATATCCGTCAGACGGGTTGCCCAGTAATCCGGCACGGGCATATGCCCTTGATTCAATAATCATAAATAATCATATATATAGTCAAAGTCCGATTTCATTGCCGATCTCCTTCATGGCACTGACAGATAGTTCGGCAAATTCGGGAAGCGGTATGCCGATCTTTTCGCATTCACGGATGTGATCACGGCTGACCGATGCGGCAAAGGCCTTCTCTTTCATTCGTTTCACCACCGATTTTGGTTTTACCGATGCG
>PWPZ01000019.1 GCA_003556985.1 Bacteroidota bacterium | reverse complement strand
TGGCTCTCGGGATGATGGTTTATGTCGCGCGGAATCAGTTTAACGGTACACCGGGCACCGAACTGAAGGGTAAAAGACTTGGTATTTATGCCTGCGGGAATGTTGGAAAACATATTGCCAGGATAGCCGGGGGATTTGAAATGGAAGTTTATGGATTCGATCCTTTCGTGGATAAAAGTGTGCTTGAAGATGCCGGGATAAAAAGTATTGATTCGGCAGGCGAACTTTTCGGCGTCTGCCATTATATTTCACTTAATATCCCCGCCAACCAGGATACGATTAAATCGGTAAACTACAAGCTTCTTGAAAAGATGCCACGTCCTGCCACCCTGTTAAATACAGCCAGAAAGGAGATTGTCGATGAAGAGGCACTTCTTAAAATATTTGCCGAAAGGCCTGATTTCAAATATATATCAGATATAGCACCCGATTGCAGCAACGAAATAGCCGAAAGATTTCCAGGCCGTTTTTTCTTTACTCCCAAAAAAATGGGTGCCCAGACTGCCGAAGCAAACATTAATGCCGGGATCGCTGCTGCCAGGCAGATTGTCAATTTTTTTGAAAATGATGACAGGACCTTTCAGGTAAACCGCTGATCTCATATGGCAGGCGGTCGGACTTTCGTTATGCTGCCTGCCTTTTTTTCCAATCATTAATAATATCTCTAAACATGGCTATATTAAAACCTTTCAAAGGTTTGCGTCCTCCCGTAGATATCGCAAGGGATCTGGCTTCCAGACCATATGATGTGCTTAATTCGGAGGAGGCCCGGGAAGAGGCAAAAGACAATCCCTATTCCCTTCTTCACATCATAAAACCCGAAATCGATTGTCCGCCCGGAATTAATGAATACGACCCGGTCGTTTACGAAACCGCGAAAGGGAATTTTGAGAAATTCCGCTCCAAAGGCTGGCTGGTAGAGGATAATGATGAGAATCTTTATATTTATGCCCAGACCATGAACGGGAGAACTCAGTACGGACTGGTGGGCTGCGCGGGAGTTGAGGATTATATGAACGACAGGATAAAAAAGCACGAACTTACACGGGAAGAAAAAGAGAAAGACAGGATCAAGCATGTCAGGGTTACCAATGCCAACATGGAACCGGTTTTTTTTACCTACCGGGCAGTGCCGGAGATAGATGATATTGTTAAATCATATACCGAAAGTAATAAGCCGGTGTATGATTTTGTAGCCGATGACGGGATTGGCCACCATTTCTGGGTTATAACAGATAAATCGGTGACAGCAGAGCTGGCAGGGTTGTTCGACAATGTGCCTTATACATATGTGGCCGACGGGCATCACAGAACGGCTGCAGCAGCCCTTGTGGGTAACGAGAGAAAATCGGAAAACCCCGGTCATACCGGTGAGGAAGAGTATAATTTCTTTCTGGCTGTTCATTTCCCCGATAACCAGCTTGAAATAATTGATTATAACCGGGTGGTAAAAGACCTTGACGGACTGGATGTGCCTGCCTTTCTGGAGAGGCTTGAGGAAAGTTTTGTAATTGAAAACAAAGGGAAGGAGATCTACAGGCCTGCCGCCCCCCATAACTTTTCACTCTATGTTGAAGGTGAGTGGTACTCCATGACAGCTCGGGAAGGGACCTATGATGATAAAGATCCAATAGCCTGCCTGGACGTCACCATACTGTCGGAACGGGTTCTTGACCCTGTTCTGGATATAAAAGATCTGAGGACCGACAAGAGGATTGATTTTGTGGGGGGCATCAGGGGACTTGGTGAGCTTAAAAAAAGGGTGGACAGCGGAGAGATGAAAGCTGCCTTTGCATTGTACCCCGTTTCTATGAAACAGCTGATGGATATTGCAGATACAGGAAATATAATGCCTCCCAAAACCACCTGGTTTGAGCCGAAGCTTCGCAGTGGACTGGTTGTTCATCTGCTGGATTGATGTATGACGTTCGGGTTTGAAAAAGATTTGACCTTATGGATATTGCCGGTAATTATAAAAACTTATTAAAGGAACTGCCTGAGGGAGTAAAGATGGTGGCGGTGACAAAAACCCGGGGTCCGTCGGCGATAATGAAGCTTTACGATACGGGGCACAGGTTGATGGGAGAGAACAGGGTGCAGGAGCTGACCGCCAAGAAAGACCGGCTCCCCGGTGATATTCAATGGCACATGATCGGGCATCTTCAGTCCAATAAGGTTCGTTATATCGCTCCCTTTATATCTTTTATCCATTCGGTCGATTCTGTTAAGCTTATTAAGGTAATTAACAAGGAAGCAATAAAAAACAGCCGTATCATCGATTGCCTTCTGCAGGTCCATATTGCCACCGAGGAAAGCAAATTCGGTTTTTCCGTAAAGGAAGCGTCTGAATTTCTGAATAATTTCACTCCCGGCAGCTATCCGGGAGTAAGAATAAGGGGGTTGATGGGAATGGCTACCTTTACCGATAACAGTGAAATTGTCAGGTCGGAATTCAGGATACTTTCCGGTCTTTTTAAAGAAATAAGGGAATCGGGACTGCCTGCTTCAAATGATTTTGATGAGCTTTCAATGGGAATGTCGGGCGATTACCGGATAGCAGTGGAGGAGGGGAGCACGATCGTCAGGATCGGAAGCCTTATTTTTGGTGAACGAGAGTAATGAATGATGTAAAATAAAAAACCGTTTTTATCATGCCTAATCTTGAAGTTGAATACCTTGGCCTTAAATTAAGTAATCCGGTTGTTGTAAGCAGTTCGGGACTGACAAGCACAGTTGATAAAATCCGCTCACTGGAGAATTCGGGTGCCGGGGCGGTTGTTATGAAATCGCTGTTCGAAGAACAGATTAACTATGATGCAGGAAGCCTTATCCTTGACCATGATTATCCGGAGGCCGAAGATTATATAAAGAATTATACAAAGAGCCACTCGGTCGAAAATTACCTGAATACGATTGAAGAGGCCAAAAAGACCGTGTCCATACCCGTTATTGCAAGTATAAACTGTGTGTCGTCGAGCGACTGTATCGAGTTTTCCAAACGTATTGAAGAGGCAGGGGCTGATGCCCTTGAGCTTAATGTATATTTCCTGCCGGTTGACAAACTTATCCCTGCCTCCGAATATGAAAAAGTCTATTTCGATATAGTAAGGCGGGTATCCCGGATAATAAATATTCCCATATCGGTTAAGCTGGGAAACCAGTTTACCAATATCATCGGACTCATTGAACGGCTTTATGCCCATGGTGCAAAGGGCGTGGTTTTGTTTAACCGCTTTTATGAACCGGATATTGATATTGAAAGCATGAAGCTCACCTCTGCCGGTGTTTTTAGCTCCGGATCCGAGCTGAGTCATGTGTTGAGATGGGTTGCACTTGTATCCGATCATGTCAGACGTATCGATATTTCAGCCTCCACCGGGGTGCACTCCTGGGAAGGCGTTGTAAAGCAATTACTTGCGGGAGCAAATACCGTGCAGGTATGTTCATTGTTGTATAAGAATGGCATTAAGGAGATTGCATCTCTGGTCGGTGGACTGGAGGACTGGATGACCAGGAAGAATTTTGGGAGCATTGATGAGTTCAGGGGGAAAATGAGTTACAAAAATATTCCCGACCCTTCCGCCTGGGAGCGTTCACAGTTTATGAAATATTTCTCCAGCGTTCATTAAAGTTATCACCATCACGGGAAAACGGACTGCAGGTATTATTGCTGACTCTTTTCTCCGGCATTGATTTTGATTATTAACATAAAAAGAGCCGGTCCCCTTTGAAAGGGCCGGCTCTTTTCAGATGTGCCGTGCATGACTGTTTAACTTGGTGGTGAAAGTAATTAATCTATACTTTTCAGGAATTTCAACAATTCATTGTCGGTCGATAAGACTATACTTGTGTTGCCGTCAATCGATTTTTCCAGTGTTTCCATGGAACGCAGGAAAGAATAGAGTTCCCTGCTGCTGTTATTCCTGTTGTATGCCGCTGCATAAATGGATGTAGCCTGAGCATCAGCTCGTCCCATAATGCCTTCTGCTTCCCTGAATGCCTCCGACTGGATCCTGGCCAGATCGCGTTCCTTGTTTCCTTCGATCCGCCTGGCTTCGCCTTCACCCTCCGATCTGAACTGATCGGCTATCCTGTTTCTCTCACTGATCATTCTGTCAAAGACCCTCTCCCTGACCTCCTGAACATAGTTCATCCGTTTGAAGCGAAAATCAAGAACCCTTATGCCAAGGTCGGAGGTCCTTTCATTTGCCTTTTCCAGGATCAGCTTTTCGATCCTTTCCCTTCCCACGGAAATTTCTTCAAGGGTTTCAATATCTTCCAGATATTCATCATAAACTTCCGGTTCCCTGTTGGTAGACCTTACCAGGTCTATAAGCTCATGGCTGGCTATCGCGTTACGGGTTTCCCCGTCAAGGATATCGTCAAGCCTTGACTGGCCTGACCGTTCGTCCCTGAGCCTGATAAAGAACTGCAGGGGATCGGTTATCTCCCAGCGGGCATAGGTGTCGACGAACATGAATCTTTTATCCTGAGTGGGCACCTGGTTGGGATCTCCGTCCCACTTAAGGTACCTTTTGTCGAACAATTGAACTTTATGAATAAAAGGGGTTTTAAAATTCAGGCCGGGTTCCGTCCTGGCTCCTCCAACCGGACGGCCAAACTGGGTGACGATGGCCTGCTGTGTTTCGTCAAGTATAAAGATGCTCTGGGAAGCCGTTATAAGTATCGCTATGGATACGGTTGCAAGTATAATATATTTTGTTTTCATAGTTATTCTGCTATTTGTTGTTGAATACCGGGATTTTGTCCGAGGTTTAAGAGCGGAAGGACATTGGCTCCGTTCTCATCCATTATTACCTTGACCCCGGTGTTTGCCATTATTCTTTCCATGGTTTCCAGGTAGATACGCTTTTTGGTAACCTGGGGGGCTTTTATATATTCTTCATAAAGGGCGGTGAAACGATCTGCTTCACCCGTGCCCCTGTTTACCCTGTTGAGTGCATATCCTTCCGCAAGTTGTATGGTTTCCTCGGCTTCGCCCCTTGCCCTGGGAATAACCCTGTTGTATTCAGATTCCGCACGGTTAATAAGGGTTTCACGCTCCTGCTGGGCTTCATTAACGGCATTGAATGATGCTTTTACCGATTCCGGCGGATTAACGTCCTGGAGAACTACCTGGTCAATCCGGATGCCATTTTCATATTCATCGCACATCCTTTGTAAAAGTTGTTCCACCGTAGAGGCCACTTCCTGCCTTCCCACGGTCAGCACTTCATTTACGGTACGGTCGCCCACTATTTTGCGCATTGCCGCCTCCGACATGTCATGCAGGGCATCTTCAGCATCTCTTACCCGGAAAAGGTATTGATAGGAATTTACTATACGGTACTGTATTACCCATTCAACGTCGGCAATATTAAGGTCGCCCGTAAGCATAAGCGATTCATCACCATAGCCGGCTTTTGTATACTGGGTCCTGGTTCCGGCTTCAACGGTCCGGAAACCAAACTCCTGCTTCAGCTGACGCTGAACAGGTATTTTGTGCATTTTTTCCAATCCCAGAGGAAGTATAAAATTTAGTCCGGGATCTACAGTCCGGTTATATTTCCCAAGCATCAGAACGACCCCTTCTTCTTCGGGGCCTACTGTTTTGGTGGATGTTGCCACAACAATGACCAGAACTACCAGCAGTAAAACTTTCCTGGCGTTATTTCTGATCCATTGTACCAAATCCTGCATTTGTTGATCTTGATTTCTCATCTATTCTGTTTTTGGTTAACAATAATTTAAATATTTATTATTTTGTTGTATCGGGAATAACCCGGAATGGAATTTATTTATGGCCAGTAGTGCTTTATTTACATGGCACGGAGTACTTTAATTATATGGCCTGGGATATTTGCGGTTTTTTAACCTGATTTCCTGAGAGGGGGAGTATTGATCTGAAATCAAAAACAGATTTAAAATTGCAGTATTCCTGATACTCTGATATGCTTTTAAACGGCCTGTATAATATTATCTTGCGGCAAACCAGCCATTTTATATTAAAAAAGCTTAAAATAGTTATTTATTTTTATTTATTTATCTTCCGTAAACCCTGCACATACAGATTAATAAGCAGGTGCTATGTGCATTGCCTCCCTGCAGGTGCAAAAGAACAAAAAAAATATTACATTTACTATCCGGTATCTGATAAATAGTTTATAACCATTTAATACAATCTGCCATGAGCTTATTGCCATCACGTCCTGTGTTGTATGCCGGCCCGGTGTTTCTGTTCATTTTGTTTTTCACCGCCGCCTGTACTTGTGACCGTGCGGGTGAGGACAGGAATACCGGCATAAATATCGATATTTCAGACGAAGAATTAAAAGATGTTTTTTCTGGCAGGCAGGTGTTCTATGCGCTCCCTTCTCCACTGGAAACGGCAATAATGCTTAAATCTGCCGGAGCCTGGTACGATGAAGATTTGATGAATCCTGTGGAAAATGTTTCCAGGTATATGACCAACAGGAGTATGGCATTGAATCTTGGCATTTATATAACCAATATTAGCTATGCCAGCCTCTTTGACCAGACGCAGACCTGCATGCGATATATGGATGCCGCCCGCCAGCTTGCCGGTAACCTGGGCATAACAGATGCCATAGACCAGAATACGATGGAAAGTCTTGAGGAAAATCTTCATAACCAGGAAGTAATAATGGACATTGTTTCCGAAACCTTCATGAGCAGCACCTCTTTTCTGAAGGAGAACAACAGGGAGCCGGTTGCGGCAATGATGTTTCTTGGCGGCTGGATCGAGGGAATTTATCTTGCCCTGAATCTCGCAAACGAGGATGATCTGGCGGGAAACACCCTGATAAACAGAATAGCCGAAAGCAAAATGTCTTTTGAGATGGTCATGCTTCTTTTGAGTGACTATGCTGACAATAAAGATATAGCCGGGTTGATTGACGAAGTCGGGGAGATAGGTGATATTTTCGAAAAGATCGAAGTCCGATCCTCCCGGGTAAATGTTATCAATGCCCCCGATGACCCGGTAGCCGTCCTTAGTTCCGACGCTTCTTCAAGTATTGGAAGGGATGAGTTCCTGCGTTTGAAAGTAACCGTTACCGGTATACGTAACAGTTTTATTAAATAATTTTTCATATGTCGTTATTCATAAGTATGCCCGGACGGTTCAGAATAAAACCGGCAATGTTTCAAAAAGGAAGAATACCCTTACTCCTGCTTACAGTTGTCTTGCTGGCATGCCTGCCGTCAAAGGCTGAAGGACAGTGCAAAAGTTTTGCAAGGCACCTCTGCAGGCCCGTTCTTGAGAATTTCAGGCATGATGGCAATTATCATGCAGCGGTCCTTGAACAGGGGGAAGAAGCAGAATTGTATAAAACGTTCTTTGCCGGCCAGACATACAGGATAGCTGTTTGCGGAACAGAAGACCTGCCGGATATCGAATTCAGTATATTGGACAATCAAAGAAATGAGTTGTATAATAACCGTACAAACGATTACAGCAACACCTGGGATTTCAGGATGGAAGCATCACAACAGCTGATGGTACGGATCAAGGTACCGCCCGACCCTCCCGGTAACAAGTCCGCCGCCGGCTGCGTTGCTATTTTGTTTGGAATATCCGGGCGCTGAAATGCTATCCCGGCTCATGGATAAGTTTGGTTTACCGTGAACTTCAGCCGGCCAGCCTTCCGGCAAGGTGCTTTCCGGTGTAAGATTTCCTGCACCCGACCAGGCCTTCAGGAGTTCCTTCGTATACAAGGTATCCCCCTTTTTCTCCTCCTTCCGGTCCGAGATCAATAACCCAGTCGGCCGTTTTTATAACTTCCAGGTTATGTTCCACTATCAGGATGCTGTTGCCTCTGTCCATCAGCGCCCTGAAAGCTCCCAGGAGTTTTTTTATGTCATGGAAATGCAGTCCCGTGGTTGGCTCGTCAAATATAAACAAAACTGCCTGGTGGCTTTTTTCCCTGCAAAGGAAAGAGGCAAGCTTGACCCTCTGACTTTCTCCGCCGCTCAGAGTGCTTGATGACTGGCCGAGCTTAATATAATCAAGTCCCACTTCATCCAGGGTCATTAGTTTTTCAACTATCTTTTTTTCCGGGGAACCTTTTCCTTCGCCGAAAAAATCAATGGCCTCCCTCACGGTCAGTTCAAGTACATCATGAATATTTTTACCATGGTACCTTACCTCGAGAATGGAATCTTTGAACCGCCGCCCCTGGCATTGCTCGCATACCAGGTCAACATCGGCCATGAACTGCATTTCAACCTTGATCGTTCCTTCTCCCAGGCATTCTTCGCATCTTCCACCGTCAATATTGAAAGAGAAATGGCCTGCCTTTAGTGCGTTCACTTTGGAAGCGGGTTGCCCGGCAAATAGTTTGCGTATTTCATCATAGGCCTTTATGTAGGTTACGGGATTGGATCTGGAAGAACGGCCTATCGGATTCTGGTCTATCAGCTCAACCCCTGCCAGCTGTTTCAGATCACCGCCCAGCAATCCGAACCTTCCCGTTTTGGCGCCGGTATTATGATAATATTTGCTCAGGGCGGGGAAGAGGATGTTTTTTACGAGGGAGGATTTGCCGGAGCCGCTGACTCCGGTAACTACCGTCATGACATTAAGGGGGAATTTTACGTTTATCGATTTCAGGTTATTTTCCGAAGCGCCTGTAATTTCTATGTAGTTGTTCCATTTCTGCCGGATTGCAGGAACGGCTATTTTTTCCTCACCGTTAAGATACTTTGCCGTCAGACTGGTTTTATGTTTCCTGAGCCCCCTGTGGTCGCCCTGGTAGATTACCTCGCCCCCCAGCCGTCCGGCAAGGGGACCTATATCTATTATCCTGTCGGCGGCCCTTATTATATCTTCATCATGTTCTACCACCACCACTGTATTTCCCGCTGATTTCAGCTGGTCAAGAACTTTTATCAAAAGCCTGGTGTCGCGCGGATGAAGTCCAATGCTGGGCTCATCAAGAATATAAAGTGAACCTACCAGGTTGCTGCCCAGCGTGCCGGCAAGCTTTATGCGCTGGGACTCACCCCCTGAAAGGGTTGATGAGAGGCGATTCAGGGTCAGATAACCCAGTCCCACATCATTCAGAAAACCCAGCCGGGTCCTTATTTCCCTGATTATCCTCCCGGCTATATCCATCTCATGCTCTTCGGGGCGATAATCGCTGAAGAAAGCAGAAAGCCCGGTTACGGGCATGGTGACCAGTTCCTGGATGGACTTTCGGCCGACTTGCACCCAAGATGCTTCTTTTTTGAGCCTGGCACCGTTACATTCATGGCAGGTGGTCCGGCCCCGGTACCTGGACAGCATTACCCGGTACTGGATCTTATAGCTTTTTTTTTCAATGTACCTGAAAAATTCGTGGAGGCCTCGAAAATAGTTGTTTCCTTTCCATAAAAGCTCCCTCATTTCATTATCCAGTTCATAGAATGGTTTATGTACCGGAAAACCAAACCGGGGGGCATTGTATACCAGCTTTTCCTTCCATTTTTTCATCTTATCCCCTCTCCAGCAGGCAATGGCATCATTATAGACAGACAAATTCTTGTCGGGCACAACCAGGTCTTCGTCAATCCCTATTATTCGACCGTATCCCTCACAAAGAGGGCATGCGCCAACCGGGTTGTTAAAGCTGAACATATGTTCGGAAGGTTCTTCGAAAGTGATCCCGTCAAGTTCAAACCGGTTTGAAAAAGATAGCCCCATTTCATTTTCATGGCCTTCCGTTTTAAGGATGCATTCCCCGTGGCCCTCATAAAATGCATTTTCTACCGAATCGGCTATTCTTGATCTTGTATCGCCGTCCCAGGCTACCACCAAACGGTCTATAACTATGGCCAGATCATCCGAATCATCAAGTTTCCCGGGGTTGGCCAGCAAATCCTGGATTTTTATAATTTTATTATTTGAGTGAAGTCTGGTTATGCCCTGTTGCAATCTTATGTTCAGCATTTTTTCAAACAATTCTTCGGGGGGACGGGGTATTGGAGCCAGTATCAGAACTGTTGAATTTTCCTTAAGGGATAAAATGAAATTAACCACGTCGCTTACGCTGTGCCTCTTTACTTCATTGCCTGATACGGGGGAGATAGTTTTTCCTATACGGGCATAGAGCAATTTAATGTAATCGTATATTTCGGTGGAAGTGCCTACTGTTGAACGGGGATTATGTACGTTCACTTTTTGTTCTATTGCTATTGCCGGTGGAATTCCCCTGATAAAATCCACTTCGGGCTTGTTGATCCTGCCAAGGAACTGCCTGGCATATGATGAAAGGCTTTCCACGTAACGCCTCCTGCCTTCAGCATACAGGGTATCAAAAGCCAGTGATGATTTTCCCGAACCCGACAATCCGGTTATTACTATAAATTTATCCCGTGGAATAATTACATCTATATTCTTAAGATTATGAATTCTCGCCCCTTTTATAATAATTTCCTTATTGTTCTCCACCTCTTTTTCTGGCATAATTATTGTTTCAATATAGATGAAATTAATTTTTCAATATTTTTTTTTGTGGGGTAAGTCTCAGCCGGACAGTTAATTAATTTAATTTTCCTGGTGCAAGTTAGCAGTTTTCTTTTGTTTTTTGAAATTATTAATAAAATGAATTTTTTTACTTTCTTTGTAATTAATAATATTGTAACATTGTACAAACTTAAAATAAACTGCTTATTGGGAGACTTCTACTTAGTATAACAATTAAAAAAGGAGGTAGACGTGGAAGCAAAGAGGATGAGTGATCAGGATCTCATACAGCAGTATCTTTCCGGTAACAGTGTAGCTATTGAAAAGCTTATTAACCGTCACAGGTCAAAGGTCTTTACCTATATTGTACTGGTAGTCAAAAATCAGCAACTGGCTGAAGATATTTTTCAGGACACTTTTATTAAAGTTATACGTTCGCTGGTGGATGGCAAATACAAGGATAACGGCCGTTTTGTATCCTGGGTGATAAGAATAGCGCATAATCTGATAATCGATCATTTCAGGAAGGAAAAACAGATAAATACCCTGTCAAATGACGATTACGAGGCGGATATTTTTAATTCAAAAAAGTTTTCTGATCAGAACATTGAAGATCTTATGATCAGAGATCAGATAACAACTGATGTAAGGCAGCTGATTGATGAGTTGCCTGATGAACAAAAACAGGTAATTTTGCTAAGGCATTATGGAGGATTGAGTTTCAAGGAGATAGCCGACCAGACAGATGTGAGCATAAATACGGCTCTTGGAAGGATGCGTTATGCCCTAATAAATCTCAGGAAGCTGCTTGCCAAAAAAAATATCAGCCTGACTTTAAGCTGATATTGTAAATATTCTAAAAAAGGATTAAATTTGAAAGTTGGGGGAATTTATAAAATAAATTCTTCCAACTTTCGTTTTTTGTATAAACCTGTTAAAAGTTGTTAAAATGCCTATGAAGAAAATTTACCACTACATGTACACCCTGGATGACCGTGAAAATAATCATCCTGTTTTGCTCAAGCTGGATCCTCCTGATCCGGATGAGTATGCTGATTCCTGCAGGGATATATTTGGATTACTTGACCGGCACTCCTTTGACGTGAGTAATGCGGTTGTCCGGAAGCTGGTTGATTACGCCGGGAGGCAGATCGGGAATCCCTGATCATGGCTGGCTAATGTCTTTTTTTATGCCCTTTTTCGGAAAACCGGAAATATGCGGGCGGTGAACTATTTCTGAGCATATGAGCTTCACTTCAGTGAATGCATCAGGTTTATGGTGTGGCAGGCCACCAGACCAGCAGTTTCTGTGCGCAATCTGGCGTTGCCCAGGCTTACCGGCATAAATCCCAGTCGTATTGCCATATCCATCTCACCACTCTGGAAATCGCCTTCAGGGCCTATCAGGATCAGCGTGTCGGATTCTTTATTAAATACCTCGCCAAGATGGTCGCCGGGAGGTGCATCGCGGGTTGCAATAAACCTGTTCCCGGTAAAGTGCCGGCCCACAACTTTCTCAAAGCTCATCAGGGGGGTGAATTCAGGCAGCCAGGCTTTAAGAGATTGTTTCATTGCCGATACCATAATCTTTTTCAATCTTTCTTCTTTTATTATCCGCCTTTCGGAATTCCGGCACATCATGGGTATTACACTGTCTATTCCGATTTCCGTCGATTTCTCCAGGAACCATTCAAATCTCTCTATTTTTTTTGTCGGTGCAATGGCAATTTGCAATGTTACGGACCTTTCCCTGGGAATATGGGTAATCTCAGTTATTTTTGCAACGCAGGCCTTTCTGTCGGGATCTACTATCCTGGCCCTGCAAAGTTTGCCTTTGCCATCGGTCAGGTGTATAATGTCATCTGTATCCAGCCTGAGCACCTTTATACAATGGGCCGATTCAATGCTGTCGAGTGTGAAAAGCTCCTTATCGATGCTGGGATAGTAAAACAAATGCATTTTTACCGGTTATTGGTAATGGATCAATCAGCTACCTGTCAGTCGGCAAAATTAAGATAAATTTTATGAGTATTAAAATAGGATGTTTATCTGATACACACGGGTTTTATGATACCCGCCTGGATGATTTTTTTCAGTCCTGTGATGAGATCTGGCATGCCGGCGATATCGGCAGCATGGAAGTTGCAGAAAAGCTTTCGGCGCTTAAACCCCTCAGGGCTGTTTACGGCAATATCGATAACCGGGAGATCAGAGATAAATTTCCCGCCCACCAAAGATTTGTATGTGACAGGGTTGATGTATGGATAACCCATATCGGTGGTTATCCGGGCAAATATGATACGGC
>PWPZ01000091.1 GCA_003556985.1 Bacteroidota bacterium | reverse complement strand
CGATACCTGCATTATCTGCCTGCCCCCAAACCCGCAGCCACGAATCGGAAGCAGTGGCATCAAGCGGTTCGTACCTTCCATTGTTCAGAGGGATATCCTCCATGAACTCCATAAATTTGCTGTATCTTGGGTAAAGGTTATTGTCCCTGATGTAAACGGGATCCCAAATTAGCGCTGAAACGCCTCCATGATTGATGTGCGCCCAAATGAAGTTGTGAAGCCAAATCCCATTGGTGTCGCCGGCTAATAGGGGGTCGGGTTCCTGGTTGCCCTCCTGGTCGAGGTCGGTCTCTCCGATCACCACCGGCTTGGTTCTTTGTGGGTCGGTTCCGATATCTACAGAATAGGCATACACCAAGGCGGCTGCGTCTCTTTGCAATTCCTGGCGGTTGTATGTGATACCGTCAATTACAGCGTTGTCGAGATAGCCGGTTGTCATCACATAGGCATGCACGTTACCGTACTCCGAGTTAGCCTCCTCCCAGAACTCCGGCAACCATTCACTCCAGAATGAGGTTGATGTCATTCGTGGGTAGGGACTGTTTTGGGCAAAGAAGGAATGGAGGTTGTTGGTAAGGTTAAGGTATGCGCCCGGCGCGCCCTCATTCACCAGCTCCCACGAATGCACAGAAGTTGCATAACCCCACCGGGCAACCAGGTTGCGCCAGTAATACTGATACAGACGGTGCAGCGGGCTATTCGGTGGTTGGTCGAAGGTGCCGTGTGTTGCGCTTGGAAACCCGGCGATATCGAGATGATTTTTGATGTAGTCGTCTTTTTCGTGAATCACAATTTTGTAATGGACGCCATGGTTGTTGGCAGCCTCTATCATGTAGTCGGCCTCTTTGGGCTTGATCGGATCAAGGTACATGTGGCTGTTGGCATTCCATTTTGGCAAAATGTTTTGATCAAGCGAGCCGTCTGGGTTTATCCTTTGAATGGTCATCTGATCAAGAAAAGCTTCACCGGTGCTATCTTCCAACACAAGATAAATGTAATCCAGGTTGTTTTGCGAAGCAAGAGTGGTAATCTCTCCCACCAGGTAAAACCATTGATTATCTCCCGATGCGTATGGAGTAATTACCGTTCCAACACCCTGGTTGATAACATCCGTTCCCAGCCAGGTGCCGGTTTTAATTGCCAGACCTCCACCGCCGGTCACATCAATGGTTTTCACGCGGGCAGTAATTCTGTAAGTTGATGATGGGATCACTGCCACCGGTTGTTCCCAAAACCCCCTGAATATAGCCGGGGTATTGATGTTATCAATGGCAGGAGCTGCAATTCTATAAGAGAATTGACCATTGCCATACTTTTGGCTTGAGGTGAGAAGTGGAGGTGGCATGTAACCATTGTTTTCCATGGTGTGGTGGGTAGCCCACGATGACCACGGGTCGCTCAGGGGCGAGGCCGACGACAACCAAAACCTGCCCAAATTGACGTTATTGGATGACCAGGCCTCAATTTCCTCGTCGGTGGTGCTGGGGGCGCCTGCCGACGTGCCATGTCCTACAGGGATGAAAGGCCTGCCTGAATCGTATTCAAAGTAGCGGTCGTCGGCCGGCGATACCCTGATGAACCCGTCGTTTGTGAGGCTTTCACCGACGGTGAATGTTGGGCCGCCATAAGTGGTTTGCCCTCCTGCATCGCGGGCTACAATCTCGCTGGTCCATGCACCGGTTTGGGCAAACGACATACGCACTGCCCATCTGAACTCCCCGGATGGCACCAGGTGGTCACCATTTCTCGAATAATCCATATCCAGAAAAGCAGGCTGCGTGAGGGTAGTCTGACCGTTGGTGAAAACCATATCCACCGAGATGCCGCTTCCGGTGTTCAGATTGTCGGGCATCGCCTCGTCAAACGGGAAAGCCTGATTGTCGGCTATTGTAATCACATCAAAGTGTATGTCGGCACGCTCGTATTGCTCAAGGATGGTCTGGCTTGTTGTGATGTTGCTGATCACCGGGCCACTATAACCCGCAGGGGTATATTCCACTGCAATCTGATCCACAACAAAGTTGCCGGCACCGTTGGCCGACTGGACATGGATGATGTTATTGCCGGCATCGAGTGCGAGGTTGGCAATTTCAAACTGATTATCAGAAACGGCCACAAACCCGCTTTGTCCGGTACGGTTGTTGATCCAGAAAACATCACCTGCCCCGTTTAGCCTGGTGCCTTGCAGGGTAACCTGGTTTAGGCTGGTGGAATAAGTTCCACCCGGCGGACTGTCGATCTGAATTGTGTGGTTATTGCTGCCATCTGCCGTTATAAGCTGTGCAGCTGTTGCCGTTGCTCCTTCGTCATCCACCACATAAACACTCATAGTGTAATTGCCCTGTATCCTGTATGTGTGGCTAAATGTTGAAGCGCCGATATAAACAGCACCGTCGCCCATATCGAAAACGTAGTTTTGAATTACGCCATCCGCATCTGATGCCACCACCGAACCCGTAACAGTAAAGGGCACTGTTCCACTTGTAGGATTTACTGTAAAGGATTCAATTACAGGAGGCTCATTAACGGGAATATCCTCAAAAAGATAAAAATTGTCAACCTGGAAATCGTATGAAGTCCACCCGCCACCACCAAAAAACTGAACCTGAACCCTAATCATACTTGTTGTTGGCTCAAATGAAATCACCTCGTTGAACCATTCTCCGGTGGGTCGGTTTGCGATGGTATAAAACTCAGAGGCATGGGTTTGCGACCAGTCCGATTCGATGGCAGCGATCCGTATCCCTCCCCAGTCACTCCCGGTCATGGAGTTGATGCGCACCCAGAAACTCAGTTTGTACTCTGTGCCTTGTTCAACGGCAATATAGTTTTGCTCAAGGGTATTGCTTCCAGTAAATCGCGCACTGTTAAGGCCTTCCTGGGGGTTTTCGGTGGAGATAACAAGATTGCCACCCCACCCTGACCAGCCGGCCTGGCCATTTTCGAAATCTGGATTATCAAGAAGGTTTGTTTCCTGGCCGAAGGAGGGAAATGTCCACAAACAGATTAAGAACCATTTTATCAGGCCAATCATGGAGTTGTGTTTCATCGAGCTTCATTTTAAAAAAAGAACGCATTAAGATCATCAGCTATATAGGCATATAGCTTAATATATCAAAAATAAAACATTTTTATTAACAAAAATTAAATTTTCGTCATAAAAAAAAGCTTTCTCATGAATTCTGTATTCGGACACCCTACCTGATAGTGAGTTGCCAATGTCCAATCATCCAATCATCCAATCATCCAATCATCCATTCATCCAATCATCCAATCATCCATTCAT
>PWPZ01000052.1 GCA_003556985.1 Bacteroidota bacterium | reverse complement strand
GAGCCAGTTCGGGCATAGCCGAGATTTCCGATACCAGCGCCTGCAAATATCCGGTTATCAGGGCCATACCTTCGTAATCAAGAAGATCATAGGTGTCATGAGGCTGATGATATGGAGACTTCAGTCCGGTAAAAGCCTGTATTGCAGGAATTCCTGCCTGACCGAAAGGCCAGGTGTCAGTTCTTGAAGGAATTTCGGCGGTTACATCACGAAGGCGGATGTTCTGCCCGGAAGCTATTTGCCCGGCGAGCTCCTTCCCTCCCTTCAGGGTACCTATCCCCAGCAGGTGCAGTCCGCTGTTTGCTTCATACATACCCACCATATCAAGGCTGAACGTCGCTTTTACCTTGCTCATGTCCAGAACCTCGTTATTGCCGATGAATATTTCCGAACCGAGCAGGCCGCTTTCTTCCGCATCAAAAGCAACAAATATAACGCTGCGCTGCAAAAGTCCGGGGTTTTGCGACAGGTAACGGGCCATTTCAATGACCACTGCAACTCCCGAGGCATTATCGTCGGCACCGTTGTATATAATACGTTCATCATTGCGGTATTCATATCCCAGGTGATCGTAATGGGCGCCTATTACAATGTACTCTTCCATCAACCGGGGATCGGTGCCCCGGAGGTATCCCACAACATTGGAGCCCGGCACCCGGGCAAGGCCGATGCGCAGATCAAAATGCTGAAAGTAATCGTCGTTAAAAGCCAGGAGTCCGGCGTCACTGAACTGGCCTGCAATATAATGCTTTGCCATTACCTTTCCTTCGGTACCCAGTCCCCTTCCTTCAAGTGAATCGGAAGCCAGCACGGCAACATGGTCCCTGAGCCGACCGGAAAGTCCTTCATCGTAAGGATAATGAGCCCTCAGTGCAAAAGGAAGTACAGTAAAAAAAAAGAAAAGCAAGGCAAGTATTCTGATCATGGTAAACAAATTAATATATAAACCATTTCTCTCATACATCCCTGTGGATCAATGACCCGCCGGGAAATTTCAACCAAAGGATGCGGGTACAAATATAGCTATAAATGGTATTAATAAGTGGGCTGTGCCATTTCAGCATTAGAACTGTTTCGCCTATTCCTGTTATTTTCGTTTGTTACTGTTCTCTTTTTCCTTTACAAAGCAATCTTCCAGTTTTGACACAAAGCTCCCTTCAACAGCATCCACAAAAGGAAACAGAATCAGGTCAGCACCTGCATCGGCAAGTTCCTGGGCATGATCGGCACGATGCTGTGTCAGCACAATCTTGCCCTTGAAATCATGGTGTTTGATTATCTTGAGCAGCTGGATATTTATCTCATAATCGGCAAGTGTACTGATAATGATTTTTGCATTCTTTGCAGGTAACAGCTCTGGCAGGTCAGGATCCTCCGCATCTCCCAGCACTGCAACCCTTCCTTTTTCGGTCCACTTTTTAACTGCCCCGGGATCAAAATCAACGCCAATAACACTCCTTCCCGACCCTTCAAGACTCTGGGCTATATTATTGCCGTACCGTCCCAGTCCGATTATTATTACATCATATTTCGCCTTTTCAATCTGCTTGACTCTCAGCTCCCGATAAGGATCCTTCTTTTCGAATATCCCCAGGAACGGTGATATAACCTCGAAAATCTGATGGGAATACAATATCATATAAGTAGACAGGCCAATGGTAATTAATCCTACAAGGGTAATAAGTCCCACTGTTTCATCATCTATATGCCCCAGACTCAGTCCGAGCGAGGCCAGTATAAGGGAAAACTCACTTATCTGTGCAACAGCCAGTCCGGCAAGGAAAGAAGTACGTTTCCTGTAACCCATCAACCCCATGATAACCAGCACTATCAAGGGGTTGCCAATAAGAACAAAGAAAGAAAAGATAAGTGCCGGCCTGATCTGATCGCCTATGAGTGACAGATCCAGCCCTGAGCCGAGGGTAACAAAAAAGAATAACAAAAGAAAGTCCCGTAAAGTTGTCAGTTTCCCGCTTATGATTTCCCTGTAATCGGTTGAAGCGAGTGATACTCCTGCCAGAAAGGCCCCGACCTCCTTGCTGAATCCGAGGTAATCGCCAACTGCAGCAAGAATTAATGCCCATGAGATGGCAAACAGGATAAGCAATTCCTGGGAATAGACCATTGCCTTTACAACCCGGGGTAATACAAACCGCATGAGAAGACCAACCACCGCCAGCATGGCCAGGCCCCGTAACATAACCATTACGATGTCGAATACCGGACTGTTCATTGTTTCTGCTCCGAGGGCCGAAAGAAATATCATGACCAGCACAACAACTATATCCTGTACTATAAGAAATCCTATGGAGATCTGCCCGTGGAGGGAGTCAATCTCCTTCTTATCGGATAGAAGTTTGACAATAATGATTGTACTTGAAAAGGTAAGGGCCACGGCCACGTACAGGGCTATAATAAGTGAAAAACCAAGTGATACAGCAATAAGATATCCGAAAAAGGAGGTGAAAAGGACCTGGCCCAGACCGGTAAGCAAAGCAACCGTTCCGGTCGATTTGATCAGCTTGATATCCAACTTTAGTCCTATAACAAATAAAAGAATTGCTATTCCCAGTTCGGCAAGCAAATGAACCTGCTCTATCGATTCCAGCAGATCAAGTCCCCATGGCCCTACCAGTATTCCGACTCCTATAAATGCAACTATAAGCGGTTGCTTCAGCATCCTGCCTACCAGCCCGACAATGGCAGCAATAATCAAAATGGCAGCCAGCTCAAAAAAGGGATCGTCAATTATCTCCATATATACAAAAATAATCCTTTAACTTCAATTCTCAGTAAACAATTCACGCTCCCTGGTTAAAACAAGAAAAAAAATAAGGATCCCATTTATTTGAAATAACAATCTGGTTAACATGCAAAAAGCAATTAATTGATTAATATTTGCTAAATCCGGTTCATTATAAAATTTCCATACATAAGGTTTAAATCCACTTGTGTTCAAGCATGGATATATGAACTTCATATCGTGGATCTTTAAAAAGAGTTTTTCAAGCAGTTTACAGGTTACCGGATGTTAAAGCAACAACGAATCGGGCTGAATGTTTGAAAATCTGATTGTTTGAATTATCTTTATATTAAATCCCCTAAAACCCACAAGTCTTTAGCTTGTGGGATGTAAGGCATATTTTAACCTTGCGAAAGAATATGCTGACGGACTGTTTCGGGGTTAGCCTCACCAATAGAACATACGAAGTATCCATTTGACCAGAAAGTGTGTTCCTTCCAAAAGTTTTTTGACAATATGTTTTTGTGTTTTTTCCATATTGCAATTGTACTCTCCTGCTTCAATT
>PWPZ01000024.1 GCA_003556985.1 Bacteroidota bacterium | reverse complement strand
TTCAGGAAAAGATACCAGGATAATCTGCATGCGGCCCATACCGACTGATTGCTTATTCCTACGATCTCTGCTCCTTTCCTAACCTTATCGTTCGGAATGATCCTTTGCAGTTTCCGCTGATCACTTAATTATTGCCCTCATCCGGAATACTCACTTTCCCTCACCTGTGATGATCCTTGCTGTTTCCATGATCATCCTTGCCTGTTTTTCTTCTGAATGTCCCTTGCTTTTCCCACTAAAGGTTCGCCAGTCAGTCGATTCATGGGGATTATTCCTACAATTTCCACCGCTCTCTTCCTTACTAATCCTTGTCCGGGCTAATCCTTGCCGTTTCAGGATTTCTCAATCCCCGGTATGAATGGAGCATTGCCTTGACCGATCCGATCCGTATCTGGGCCTCTACGAGAACAGGTATCCTGTTATCATCATCGGTAACCCAGACAAACATTTCATTTCCGGCAGTAAAGATAAATCCTTCGACCAGTTCAACCGAAAACTTGATACAGTCAAAAGTCTCCTTCTCCCGGGTCACGATAGTTTCTTTCCCCAGGTAACGGGGATTCAGATCAAAGAGCTCATTGCCGATCAGTATGCTGAAAGGAATAGTTTCGTTAACCTGGTAAGAGGCAAAATCTATATTTCTTGCAACATAAATGGCAGTCAGGACATCAAAAGAACAGGTTTCTATCTCCAGGGTATCAATCTGCAGTGGTTTATCCGAATTCTCAGTCCTGGTAATCACCAGGTTCTCTTCGGGGAAAAAATTATACACATCCCTGGCCTCAAACCCGCCCTCGTAAGTATCCATCTCATACCACAACGGCCTGAAAGTCTCTATATCAACATACGACTGAAACCTGTCCCTCACCTTGAACACCCAGTCGTATTTCCGGTGGGTTGTACCATAACTGTCAAAATGATAAACCGGCCTGTTTCTGAATAGCTTCTCAAAAACGTTGAAAGTAACCCTGCCGGCATTCACCCATATGAATCCCCAGTTGTAATAGACCGTATATTCAACCTCCTCGCCGGGATTAAATGCGAAATTATCCGTCAGGCACCTGTCTGATTTCAATACAGGATCACCGGCGGAAATCAAAAGATATGATGTCAAAATCAATATGAATACCCTGCTCATACCTTCAAATCAATATTTCCTGAAAATCTCATTCAGCATATTCCTTCACCATCATAAACTTTTAATTCCGGCTGAATTTTATCAAACGTGTTCTTTCGTCTTCACTGAATTACCGCCTGCAATTGCCGTTTAACAATAATTCTTTCATCAATATAGGTCTGGATATTGGCAATCATCTCCGACACCGGGAAATTTGCCATGATGTGCCTTCTGGCTTCTTCGCCAAGCCTTCGCCTTAAATCAGGATCATCTTTGAGCCTTATAACTGCCTGGGCAATTGCCTCAGGGTCGCAGGGCGGAATAAGAATCCCTTTTCCCTCATCGGGAATCAGCTCCCGGGCACCGTTCACGTTAGTCAGTATAACGGGTATTCCATACGACATTGCTTCCATTGCTGCATTGGGCATGCCCTCATAAAGGGAAGGAAGTACAAACAGATCACATCCCTTAAGATACGGCACAACATTATCAACGAAGCCCTCGAAATGAATACTTCCGGAAACTCCCTTTTTCCGGGCATACGATAAAAGCTTGTTGTGAAGCTTACCCTCGCCAAGTACAACAAACATGAGATCGTTATGTTGGCGGTTCAGCATTGAAATTGCATCGATAAGATAAAAATAGCCTTTTTGTGCCGCAAGCCTCCCTACGGTGAGAATAATCCTTTTGCCAGGAAATTTCTCAGAATAGTTATATGAGGGAACATTATTTGTTGCTACTGTCCCGTTGTAGATCACCCTGGTGAAGTCTTTTTCCACCCATCCGTTAACTTCATAAAGATCCTTGATACTGGTGGTATTTGTAATCACCCCGTCGGCCAGTTTTTTCAGCAGGAAGGAATGCTTTCTGAAGCTTGAACGCAGTGGTAATCCGTGACGCACAAGCACAAGAGGATTTCCACCCAGCCGGGATGCAATTCCTGCAACCGCCAGATCACGGCTTTTGGTTATAAGAACGTCTATTTTGTTTGCTCGGAGAAAAGAGGCTATTTTGAATACATGGTAAACGCTTATATCGCTTAAAATATTAAAAACTACCGTTTCCAGACCGTTTTGACTAGCCGCTTTCAACAACCTTGAATCCTGCTTCCCCCCAACGAATACCCGGTGCCCGTTATCCCTTAAGCCGGAAGCAGCTGAGATCAACCATTTCTCACCGCCACCGAATTTTTTCGTTCCAATTGAATGGACAAACAAAATGTTCATCTTCAGGGATTTAACAAATATTTTAAAAAACTGCCGGATATTTTACCGGCAGCAAGATACAATCAAAAAGTCAGAAATTAATTCAGAAACCGATCAGGATTCTATTTTCTGATCAACAAATTCGTAGGTTGGTATGATCTTTTTCAGGTGATCCCTGATAGCCATCCCATCATACTGACGAGTTATGTAAAAAAGCTCATCAAGCAGGTCATCAAAGCTTTCCGTGGGATATCCGGATGTTTTTGCCGAAAAGATCTTGGAGTGATGAGTTGCCGTAGTACTTTCCTCATCCGTCAGGAGCTCCTCGTACATCTTTTCGCCCGGCCTCATACCGGTAAATTCTACTTCAATATCTTCGCCCGGCTTCAGCCCTGACAATCTGATCAGGTCATTCGCAAGATCAACGATCTTAACCGGCTGACCCATGTCAAGTACATATACCGAACCGTTACCACCCAGTCCGCCGGCCTGTATAACAAGCTGCGAAGCCTCCGGAATGGTCATAAAATAACGTGTCATATCCGGATGGGTAATTTTTACGGGACCACCATTCTCAATCTGCTGCTTGAAGATCGGAACCACACTGCCACGACTTCCCAGCACATTCCCGAAACGGACCGATACGAATTCCTGTCCTTCTTCAGCCTGGCAGGATGCCCATTCCACTACAAATTCGGCAACACGCTTTGAAGCACCCATAACAGAGGTGGGGTTTACCGACTTGTCGGAAGAAATATTTACAAATCTTTTTACCCTGTATTTCAATGCAAGATTCACAACATTCCTGGTTCCTCCGATATTATTCAGGATAGCCTGACCGGGATTATTCTCCATGAGAGTGACATGCTTGTGGGCAGCGGCATGAAACACTACATCAGGACGGTGGTCAGTGAAATTTTTTTCCAGGGTTTCCATATCCCTGACATCAGTAATAAGACTTACGAACTCTATTTCGGGAAAAAGAAGCCT
>PWPZ01000134.1 GCA_003556985.1 Bacteroidota bacterium | reverse complement strand
ATTTTTTCGGCATAATCGAGGCTGTCGTCAATAAAGAACTGAAGCTCGGGCACCTGCCTGAGCTGGTTTTTAACCCTCCTTCCCAGCTCATGTCTTAGGGTTTTGGTTTGCGCAATGACCAGTTCAAAAAGTTCCTGCTTTCTCTCGGGCGGAAAAAGACTCACATAAACCCTGGCCATGCCCAGATCGGGCGTGACCCTCACCACGGTAACAGTTATCATACCACCACTGAACAGCGTATTCATATTTTTCTGAAATATATCGGCCAGTTCCTTTTGTATGAGCCTGGATACTTTGCTCTGCCTTTGTGATTCCATAAATTCGATTTTCGGATACTTCAAAAAATTCATACAAAGATAATCGGTTTATCTTAAAATACATAGTTATTTAATTTGCCGGGAAGCCCCTGTTTCCCTGCATGATGGCAATCATCAGCCGCATAAGGCAGACGAGTCAGACCCGGCAGGTTTTATGGTGGTCATTTGGCAACATTTATTAATTTTGCAAAACTTCTTGCAGATGGCCTTTTATTATTTCCGGCCTTCCGGCGGAAGAGATCATACCAATAAAACAAACTTAAAATGGAAATTGTAGTAAGCGGAATAAGATCTACAGGCAACCTGCATCTGGGAAATTACTTTGGAGCCCTTAGAAACTTCACCCGGATGCAACATAAAAATAAATGTTTCTTTTTTATAGCCGACTACCACTCCCTCACCACCCATCCCATACCGGCCGACCTTCACGGCAACGTAAGGCATGTGCTGGCCGAATACCTTGCCTGCGGCATAGATCCCGGGGCGGCGACCATCTATCTTCAGAGTGATGTGCCGGAGGTCACCGAACTGTACTTGTTACTGAACATGATATCATACACCGGAGAACTGGAAAGGACCACAACCTTCAAGGACAAGGTAAGGAACCAGCCGGATAATGTAAATGCAGGACTCCTCACCTACCCGGTGCTAATGGCGGCCGACATACTTATCCACAAGGCAGACAAGGTGCCGGTCGGCAAAGACCAGCAACCGCACCTGGAGATAACCCGCAAGCTGGCCCGCCGGTTCAATAATATGTACAAATCTGAATGTTTTCCCGAGCCGGAAGCCTATAATTTCGGAGAGAAGCTGGTGAAGATTCCCGGACTGGATGGCAGCGGGAAAATGGGCAAGTCGGAAGGAAACGCCATCTATCTTGCAGACGATGAGAAGACCGTACGCAAGAAGGTCATGAGAGCCGTCACAGACAGCGGTCCCACCGGGCCCGGGCAGGAGATGACCGAACCCATCAGAAACCTGTTCACCATAATGCATTTTGTTTCCGGGCCGGACACTATACAGCATTTTAAAGACCGGTACAACGACTGCACCATCAGGTACGGCGATCTGAAAAAGCAGCTGGCCGATGACCTTGTAATATTCATGAAGCCAATCCAGGGCCGCATAAACGACATCCTGGCCAACGAAGATTATCTGGCCAGAGTGGCAAGTGAAGGGGCTGAAAGAGCCAGGGAAAGCGCCTCTGCCACCGTCAGGGAAGTGCGCGAACTGATTGGATTCAAGCCTTTTTAATTACCCTTTAAAGCCCGCCCCATAAGGCAGTCATTTCCTGACAAGTTCGGGCTACATAAGAAGTATAAGAGAGACACCCATAACCGCCATCCCCGCGATCATTCCGTAGATCGAAAGGTGATGCTCTCCATATTCGCGGGCAGCTGGCAACAGCTCATCGAGCGATATAAAGACCATTATCCCCGCCACCCCGGCAAATACAATCCCGAATACTGTATCGGTAAGATAGGGCATAAGTATGATCCATCCCAAAAGTGCCCCCACCGGCTCGGCAAGACCGGAGAGAAAGGAATATTTAAATGCTTTTTTCCGGCTGCCGGTAGCATAATAAATTGGCACCGAAATTGCAATCCCCTCGGGGATATTGTGAATGGCGATGGCAATAGCAATGGGAATACCTATTGAAAGATCGGTCAGCGCCGCTATAAAAGTAGCCAATCCTTCCGGGAAATTATGAATGGCAATGGCAAGGGCTGTAAACAGCCCCATCCTCATCAGCTTTTTGTTTTTATGATCATCCGGAACATTGTCCTTTGCGCTGGGTCTGACTGTCTCCCAACTTAGTTTAGTTAGCGGGCTTTGTTTTTCAGGACCATCCGGGCTAACCACTTTGCCGGGCCCAACCACTCCTTCTGCTCCGGCAATGCTGCCGGGCCAGTAATCTCCTTCCGGCACTCTGGCATCCTCATTATTCCCAGCCGCCAGATCCTCCTTAACATCCTCGACCTTCCTGATCTCATGGGGATTTTGGGATGACGGCACCATCCGGTCAATGATTGCAATAAAAAAGATACCTCCAAAAAAAGAAAAAAGAGTGATCCAGTTCCCCTGTACCAGCCCCTGCTCCGCAACCAGGGCTTCCCTGGCCTTGAAAAATATCTCCACCAGGGAAACATAAATCATCACTCCGGCCGAGAACCCAAGGGCTACGGCCAGAAACCGGGTATTGGTAGTCCTGGAAAAAAAAGCAATCGCACTGCCTATCCCGGTCGACAGTCCCGCAAAAAGTGTGAGTCCGAAGGCAATCAGGACATCTGTGGAAAACATCTGGGAAACTTCCATTAGAGGAGTCGAAATTTAAACAATTAAAAAGCAAGCAGCTCTACTGGATCGAATATTAACCAGGCCATTGCAAGCTTTTCTGTAAAAATATGAAATATACATGAATTTTCCATCAACTGAATAACCCGCAAGGAGCAATTCACCGCATGGGAAATCGACCTTCAGATCAATTTTTCATTTTGAAAACACTCAACAAAACATCTGGTATAACATGAAAATTGGACGAAGTCAATTTTCCATCAGCTGAATTACCCGCAAGGAGCAATTCACCGCATGGGAAATCGACCTTCAGGTCAAATTTTTTGCTGCTGGATTTGGAAGGAGGCTATTTGCTTCTGGCCTTTTTCAGGACAATGTTAATAAAAGCCATGCGAAAATAATTGAAATCGGTCAATACAGGCCGGTCTTCATACCTGCAGAGATAACGGAATTCCGATTCCTGAATTTCCTCAAGAGTAGCCGGCAGGTCGGCATAAAAAGGAGGGATCAGTCCGGGCTTGACCCTTATTCTTTTTTCCTGCAGATTCTTGTCGTAAAGACCAAAATAGTTAATGCTCAATGGCCTTACCCCGACCAGCTTTACTTCACCCTTCAGCAAGTTGAACAACATGGGCAGTTCATCTATCCACAGGGTCCTCATTAACCTGCCCATTGTGGTAACCCTGAAATCATCCTTGTATTTCCCTCCCCT
>PWPZ01000127.1 GCA_003556985.1 Bacteroidota bacterium | reverse complement strand
GACCCTTCCTGGGGGTGTCGTTCTCATTGCTGGCTGTCAGGTATACCTCTTCTGGAATTGCTGCCACCATTATGAGCATAGTGCCGGTTCTTATCATCCCCTTTTCAATAATCATGTTCAAAGAAAAAATAACCCCCAGGGAGATCCTGGGGGCTTTTGTGGCAATAGCAGGCGTGATGCTGTTTTTTTTGTAGCTCTCTCTCTTCTCTGTTCATTAAACAACAATTAATTAAATTGACCGCAACCTCGGTTCGTGTCTGAAATTATTATTATGCTCCTGGCATTGGAAGACTATTACGGCCGGATACGACATTACCAGTTCTCCATCAGGGTCAGGCAGCAGAAGCGAAATAACCGGGTATGATATTACGGCCGGATCACGGAATAATCAATTTTCAATTAGTTGTTGCCCGAACTTTCGTCCGAACTCCTGCAATTCTTTTATTTTTTCGGCATGAGGATAAAACTTCCCTTCATATCCTCCATCAAGAACCTTTAATTTCAAGGCTTTCAAATTTGCGTCAATAATGCTTACCGCTTCTCCGCTCCATCCATAGGAGCCAAATGAGGCTGCAAGCTTGCCTTTGTCCCTTATGGGATTGATCAGGGCGAAGAGCTTGTAAACCGGCAGAAGTGTATTCTGATTTATAGTGGGCGACCCAACCATCAGGGCGTTACAGCGGACAAGCAGCGAATCAAGCTCTCCCGGAGGCATGGTTTCAATATCGGCTATCTCCACGCTTATCTTTTCGTTTGCTTCTTTTATCCCCTCAGCAATGTGACTGGCCATCTGTTTTGTATATCCATAGGCCGAAACATAGGTAACGAGAACATGGTTCCCGTCAGGCTGATAACCGGCAAGATACTCCCTGGAGTATTTCTCAGACAGGTCTACATATTTCTTCCAGTCCGACCGCAAAATCGGTCCGTGACCGGTGGCAATCACCGAAATGTCAAGGGGTCTGATCTTTTCAATTGCCTTCAGCATAAACTTGCTGTAGGGTTTGAGTATCACATCAAAATAATACTTAAAAGAATCATCGTAATTATCAACAAGATCGTCGAACATTTCCTGAGTGCAGAAATGGGCACCGAATGAATCGCAGGTAAACAGAACTTTGTCCTCCTCAAGCCAGGTGTACATTGTGTCAGGCCAGTGAAGGTTGGGTGCAGAAATAAATTTAAGGGTTTTATTGCCCAGATCAAGAATGTCGCCGTCTTTAACCTTCATACTTTTAAATGGGATCGGGACAATATCGGCCAGGTAACGCAGTGCATTGCCACTGCCTACCACCGTGGCTTCCGGAGCAAGCCTGAGGAGGTTCTCCAGGTTGCCCGAATGATCCGGTTCGGTATGGTTTAGTATGATGTACTCTATTTCTGACGGTTCGGTAACTGTTTTCACCTTTTCAAGCCAGGTGTCCCGGAACCTGGCTTTTGTGGTCTCAACAACAGCCTTTTTTTCAGCATTTATGAAATAGGAATTATAAGTGGTGCCGAACTCGGTTTCCATTACGATATCAAATGTAACAATATCGTAATCCAGTATGCCTATCCATTTAACATCGGATGTTACATCAAGTACTTTATTGTCTTTTGTTTGCATGTTCATTTTTGTAAATTAATTTTTGTTAATGGCAAATTTAATAAATTCCAACACATAAAATGACATAAAAAAAGCTCCTCAAGGGAGCTTTAAATTAAGGACAGTGTTTTCTATTGATTCTCTGCAATCGTGGTCTGGCCGGATTTATCCTTGCTGCACCCCTCTGCCGCAACGGATGTCCGGGTGACAGTTGCAGAGGAACAACAATCTGATGGTTTTTCGGCTGATTTGGAAACTGCTTTATCAGCAGAATCACAGCCGGAAGACTTGTCTGAACCGGCCGCCATAACGGCATTGACCGCATGTGAATCACAGCCGGAAGACTTTTCGGAACCGGCCGTCATAACGGCATTGACCGCATGCGAATCACAGCCGGAAGACTTTTCAGAACCGGCCGTCATAACGGCATTGACCGCCTGCGAATCACAACCGGAAGACTTTTCAGAACCAGCCGTCATAACGGCATTTACCGCCTGCGAATCACAACCGGAAGACTTTTCAGAACCGGCTGTCATTAAAACATTGGCATCAGTATCGCATGATATTTCTGCAACCGCGGTAGTGCAACCGGATTTCCTGTCAGTTTTTTCAGGATCATTCCGGAGATTCAGGGAAAAGGCGGTAATCCCAACAAAAACTACTATGGCTGTAAGAACATAAATTCTCTTCATAATTGGATTTTTTATTATTATTTAGTCCAAATATATATAAAATTACCCTACAAGAAATGTTAATGAAAGTTAAAAATAATAATCGCCCGTTTGTTTAAGGATAAAGCTCCTTAAGAAAAATTCTGCAATCTGAAAAACGCGGGTTTAAAAGGTTAATTAAAGGCAGCGATAACTGAAATTCTGGCGGTAACCTTGTCGCCGGGTTTGACAGCAACTTTTACGCCGGCGGGCATCAGGATATCAACCCGGGAGCCAAACTTGATAAAGCCCATCTCCTGCCCCTGCTGTACCATATCACCCGTTTTTGCATAGCATACGATACGCCTGGCCACTGCTCCGGCAATCTGTCTTACCAGCACTTCGGTCTGTTCATCTTTACCTACAACTACCGAGGTACGCTCATTATGGCTGGATGCTTTGGGATGCCAGGCAACAACATAATTGCCGGGATGGTATTTGAAATATCTTACCGGGCCTCCGACAGGATAATAATTTGCATGAACATTCAGGGGCGACATGAAAATGGAAACCTGAATCCGGCGGTCAGAGAAATATTCATCCTCCCGGATCTCCTCAACCGCAACCACTTTTCCGTCGGCCGGTGCAAAAACAAAATTGTCTTCCAAATCAAAAGAACGGTTGGGAACCCTGAAAAACCAGAGGGTAAACAAGTATAAAACCACCGTAAAAAAGAGAAACGCAATAGCGAAAGTTCCGCCTGCGGGAATTAAAATAACCAGGAGGATATTTGCAATGATAATTATTATAAGCAATTTCAGCAAAATACCATGTCCTTCCCTGTGAATCCTCATAATCTAAAATATAAAGTTGAGATAAACCCATACAACGGGTATAACAAAAAACCAGGCATCAAGCCGATCCAATACCCCTCCGTGACCGGGGAGTAATTTGCCGGAGTCTTTAATTCCAAGCCGTCTCTTGAGTAAAGATTCGACCAGATCACCATATATGCCAAAGACAACCGTAATAAATGCAACTACAATCCATTCGGTTGTTCCCAGCACCGGAAATAACCGGTTAATAAAAAATGCGGCTATTATCACCGAT
>PWPZ01000222.1 GCA_003556985.1 Bacteroidota bacterium | reverse complement strand
ATCTTTGCCAGCCATTAATTTCGGCCCGAAGGGCCTGACCGTCATTAGCCGCAGGTTTATCCTGCGGTAAAAGGTTCGTGTGTAGACGTGGCAGCCCGAAGGGCTCGCCTGTAAATTGAATACGATTGTTCGTAATAAAATTGTTGAATTTGCTAGCTACAGCCGGCCCCTTCGGGGCGGGAAATCCATTCCGGCAATTTCAATCCGTGGGAATGCTGCGCAACCAATCCGTGGGTTTGCACCCACGGCTATTGTTGGGATACCCCTTCGGGGTAGGAGTGTAGTCGATTTATCCGTTGCGGAAAAGGATTGATCGTAATATAAATATTGAAGATGCCAGTCCAGACGGAAATTTTCCAACTGTTGCCAGCCATTAATTACGGCCCGAAGGGCCTGTCTGTCATTAGCCGCAGGTCCATCCTGCGGGAAATGGGTCCGTGTAAAAGCCGTGGCAGCCCGAAGGGCTCGCCTGTAAATTGAATACGATTGTTCGCAATAAAATTGTTGATTTGCTAGCTACTGCCGGCCCCTTCGGGGCGGGAAAATCGGTTGCTGCAATTTTTATCCGTGGGTTTGCTGCGCACCTGGTCCGTGGGTTTACACCCACGGCTATTATTGGGATACCCCTTCGGGGTAGGAGAGGGGGAGTTTTAGGGATCAGCGCACCTGCAACCACGAAGTGGTTGAATGGCTTTGGCACTAACGTAAACAGACTGACTATTTATATTTGTTTTCCCATTTGCGAATACGCTCTTCACATTCTTTAGGCGGCAATTTAAGTTTTGAGTTCACCCTGTCTAACTCCAGAAGTTTCTGAATACCTGTTAAAGTTGAAATGCAATCTTGCTCAATCAAAGCGTCAAATACCCAAAGATGCCCATGTACTTCTATATGCTTTTGCTTTGCAAATTTGCGCAAAGTATTGTCGGATGTCAATAATGAAGCCTTGAGTTTTTTTGCAAACACCAATGCGGAGCAATCCTTATCCGAAAGTTGTGGTTTCTCTTCCAGTGTTTTAATGATTTCTAACATATCCTCTGCACTTAACTCATCAATTATAAGCCTCCCTGCTTGAATATAGGGTTTCAGGACTTCTACCTGTTCATCATAAAGCTCATTCTCAACGATTAGATTCGTTGAGTGAAATTCCCAGTCCAGGCTGAAAAATGCCTCAACTAACTGAAGTTTTATAATATCGATTAATATGTTTGCATCATTGACTACTACAATCATATGGTCATGAATTGGTCGCGAAAACTTGCAAGCTTAATATTTGCTAAACTTGCCGCTTTACTCATGGTAATTATTTCTTCTGCAGTAGCCCTGTATAAAAGTTGGTTGAACCTGGTGGATATCTCATTGCCCCTATATTCTCCGAATCCTTTTTCCTTCTTATGGTCTTCATGGCTATTCACCCAAATCCTGAAACGCACAAACTGATCATTTGAAATGATTTCCAGATCCTTTGCCCTGGCCATAATGGCTTGTATGGATATTCCATAGGATTCTTTTATGTAAACCAATTCGTTTAAACTGATGTTGTGCCTTTTTCGCCCCAGCTCCTGGAAGATGGTTTCTTTGGGTAAAAGCATGGCACCGGCAAACCTGTGGCAGAGCTTTTCGATTTGCTTTGGTGTCAGGTTTGAATCAAAATTTAAAAGTAAATGACCCAACTCATGCAGTGCAGTAAATCTTTTGCGTTCTACCGGAAAGGATTTGTTGACTACAATTACAGGTATGTTTTCATTGGCAAACCCTGAAAGGCCGTCAAACTCTCCATCAGTATCCAATTCTACTACCTTTATTTCTTTATCCTCCAGCAGTTCAATAACATTGGGTATGGGGTTGGTGCCCAAATCCCACGAATCCAGTAAATCCTCAACGGCATTTTCTACATCATCACCGGTTAAGATGGTGTGATTCGCAATAGGATTGGAAAACTGCGACGGCAGGTTAAGGTAGCTCTCAAGCTCCAGATATCTTTCAATGTTGTCAATGATACTTTCCTTGATGCTGTTGAGTTTCTTCTGAGGCAATCTGCTCTTCTTTCTAAACTCAAGCTGACTGATATCAATACTCTGTGGACGAAGAAAATAGTCTGTTTTTATGTTCAGAGCCTTTGCGAATGCCAGCAAAGTTTTTCCATCAGGCATCAATTGTCAGTCTTCATATTTTTTAATGGCAGTATGGCTCACAATCCCTTCCAGTTGAGCCGAAAGTTCTCTTAAAGAGAGACCGGCCATAATTCTTGCAGATTTGATTCGGTTGCCGATATGTAGCTTCATAGTTTGTTTTTTGGGTTTACAAATATACGAATAAAATATGAAATGTAAACCCTATTTTGCTGCCAGGCGCCTATTTATTCACATCCCCCTTCCACTTCTCCAGTGGAATGGCAAACCGGGCCGCAATGGGGTCTACTGATTCTGAAAGGATGGAAATGATGTTGTCGAAGGAGATTATGTTGATTTTATGCTTACACCAGGCAATCAATCTTATAGGAGCGATTGTCCAGAGGGTTATGATCGGGTAGTGAGCCCAATCTTACCGGAAATTCAGGAATAATCAAATTAATCTTTACACCCTTGTGTTTTTCCAGAATTTTATCAAGATAAATAGCAAAAAAGATATCTGCCCGCCGCTCCAGCTGGTAGGCCGGCAGGGTGCGCCAATCGTCGAGGAGGTTGAAGAGGAGATGGATGGTCATGATTTGATGTGTTTTGTAAACATTGTAAATCCTTATATAAAACGATTATCACTTTATATTTAACTTTTATCTCTGTTTTTATTTTCATCAATTCCTACCTAAAAAGTAAATAGGATGTAGAGGTAATATGTTCTTTTCTTCATCACTTAACCGATTATAGTATTCCTGCCATAATGAAATGAAGCGTTCAAAGTCAATCAGTTCAATATGTTTATCAGTAGAGCGGGCTTCAATTACAGCCTGACTGCTGAAGCCACCAGATGTAACGAATATACCTACATCAGTTCCTCTTTTCATAGTACCTGCCAGTCGATGGATTTCATCGGATGAAATACTGGCCTCTGGCCGATGTTTTACTTGTACAATAATTCGGGGTGGTTTTACACCTAAGGGATCGGTGTATGCAATAATATCTATTCCTCCATCTCGTCCTTTGGGTGAAACATGTGCAATATGATACCCCATTGCTTTTAGTAAGACAGCTGCAATATCCTGAAATTCATAAGGGTTTTTATCGGCAACAAAATCCCGGATTCCTTCTAATGCCCGCGTTTCATATTGTTCAATCAATGCTTCCTGTTGCTGTGCTCCTGTGCTTTCTTCATCTCCATCAATTTCGCTGGTAACATCATTAGCCTCTTTTAATT
>PWPZ01000197.1 GCA_003556985.1 Bacteroidota bacterium | reverse complement strand
GGTCCGTTTATTACTACCTCCAATGACCTTATGGGCCTGCTGATATATTTTTCAATTGGCCGGCTATTTTATGGTTTGCTGGTTTGAGAAATGCCCAGCAGGAAAACCTGCACATATCATACACAAATGCCAAAAGCCCTTTCGGGCGAAGCCGCTCCAGAATAGTACCGCACCCGAAGTACGCCGGCTTAAGAGAGAACGGCAGGCAAAAAGAGCTTTAATTCACGGATGGATCAGAAAGTTTGATTTATGGCTTCAACCGGGTTTAGCCTGGAGGCATTGTATGCCGGGGCATACCCGGCTATTATACCTATGACTGCAGAAACAAACAATCCGAGAATTATATTGGCAAAGGTCAGTGTAATAGTAAAATCACTGGCAGAGCTTACCAGAATGGTTCCGGCAAAAATTAACAGCAACCCGAGTATCCCTCCGGCCAGTGCAAGAAGAACGGATTCATACAAAAACTGCAGCAAAATGAAATAATTCTTTGCGCCGAGCGATTTCTGTATGCCTATAATATTGGTACGTTCCTTCACAGAAACAAACATAATATTGGCAATACCAAATCCGCCCACCAGAATGGAAAAGCCTCCGATTATCCACCCCACCAGATTGATCATAACAAAAATCTGGTCCAGCCCCTGGGAGATCGCACTGGCCTGGTTAAGGGCAAAATTGTCATCGACCGTCGGATGAAGCCTGCGTGCCGACCTCAGAATAAAACTTAGTTCGTCGATAAGTTCCTGGTTAGGAACGCCCGGTATCGCTTTGACCATGATCATCGGATTTAACCGGTCGGATCTGATATTGAAAATATTCCGCGCAAAATTAAGGGGCAGCAAGACCATCTCATCCATACTTCCTCCCCCGAGCATGCTGGTACCCTCTCTTTGGGCAACACCTATTACGGTGACTTTCCTGCCTGAAATGCGTATTTCCCGGTTAAGGGGGTTTTCATTGCTGAAAAGATTTTGGGCAATATCATAACCGATCACGGCAAGTGGGCGCCCGGCCGAAGATTCATAAGGAGTGAAATAACGGCCCTGCAGAAGCTCAAAATAGCGTATATCCTGAAAATCATGAGAATTGGCCCAGATTACCGAATTATCGAGATATGTGCTTCCATATCTTACCTGGGCCCGGGTAGAAACAGAGAAAGCGATACTGCCGGCCGTTTGGGAACGGCGGCGTATCTCATCATAATCACGCAGGTCAGGAACAGGCCGGCGCATATAGACCCACCATGGATAATCGGCGCCGAATGCCCAGGGCCATTTCTGAACATAAACCACGTCATCACCCAGTTCAGAGATACTTTCCCGTATATTCCGTTCCAGGGAATCGACTATGGTGAAAACAGAAATAATGGCAAAGATCCCAATGGTAATACCAAGCAGTGACAAAAGGGTGCGAAGCTTGTTTACCAGAACCGAGGTGTAGGCAAATAAGAAACTCTCTTTAAGAAGTTTTAAAATTATCATCCCGTAAAGGAATTATTTGATCCGAATTCGGCAAAGCAAACCTAATCAATTTTTGACAAATATTTACCAACTATTCTAATTAGTATTCTGTAATTTCAAAATAGTTATAACTGACTGGCAAGGCAAACAACCTTCTTCCAGAAGGAGGCTTCTTAAAAACGAGGCATAGCCTTTACATGTTCTCTCCTAATTTTATTTTATTTATTTCCGCAACATCATAAATTATTTAACTTTTTATATAACTTTGCAAATAAAAAATAACTTCCTGTTTATGAGCGAATTAAGAAACATCAGGACCGCTTTTGTATCGGTCTGGAGCAAAGATTCACTTGAAAAAATTATCAGTCTGCTTGACGACATGGATATTCAAATTTATTCAACCGGAGGTACAGCAGATTTCATAGAGAAAATCAGCGGCAAAGTAACCAGGGTCGAACAACTTACAGGCTATCCCTCAGTGTTCGGAGGCAGGGTGAAAACACTTCACCCGAAAATATTCGGGGGAATACTGGCAAGAAGGAAAGAAACTTCCGATATGGAGGAAATGGAAAAATACGGCATTCCCCCTGTAGATCTGGTCGTGGTGGACCTTTATCCTTTTGGGGAAACGGTTGAAGCGGGTGCCTCACCGGAAGAAATAATTGAAAAAATAGATATAGGCGGCATTTCCCTTATAAGGGCTGCCGCCAAGAATTTCGAAGATGTGGTTATCATCCCCTCCAGGGAGCATTACGGGGAGCTTACCGGTATTCTGGAAAAGGGAGGAAAAACATCTCTTGAAAACAGAAGACGTTTAGCGGGAGAGGCATTTGGTGTTTCTTCGAAATACGACACTGCAATTTATAATTATTTTACCGGCGGGAAAGAGGTCCGGGGACCTGAAATCGGCTATGACCATAAACAGGAGCTCAGATACGGCGAGAACCCCCATCAGACCGGCTGCTATTACGGTCCGGCAAAATCACCCTTCACCCAGATACACGGCAAGGAAATATCCTATAATAACTTTCTCGATATTGATGCAGCCTGCGGACTGATTGATGAATTTGAGGAGACTACCTTCGCCATTCTCAAACATAATAATGCATGCGGACTGGCTTCCGGGATCAGCCTGAAACAGACATGGATCGACGCACTGGCGGGCGATCCGGTTTCTGCTTTCGGAGGGGTGCTGGTGACAAACCGTGAGGTTGACGAAGAAACTGCTGAAGAAATAAACAAGCTGTTTTTTGAGGTAATAATTGCTCCTTCCTACCAGAAGGAAGCTCTTGCAATTTTACAGCAGAAAAAAAACAGAATTATCCTTGTCAATAACAATATTGACATGCCAAAACAGGTTATAAAAAGTGCAGTGGGTGGCGTGCTTGTCCAGGACAGGGACATTAAAACCGAGAATCATTCAGATCTTGAGACGGTTACCAGGATGTCACCCTCTGAAAATGAGATCGGCGATCTTGTTTTTGCAAACAAAATTGTTAAGCACACAAAGTCAAACGCCATAGTTCTTGCCAAAGACAAAAAGCTTCTTGGAAGCGGGGTGGGTCAGACTTCCAGGATCGATGCGCTCAGGCAGGCAATCGTTAAAGCGCACAGCTTCGGATTCAATCTTGAGGGAGCTGTTATGGCATCCGATGCTTTTTTCCCATTCGCCGATTCGGTTGAAATAGCAGGCAAAGCCGGAGTAAGTGCTGTTATCCAGCCCGGGGGATCAGTAAGAGACCAGGATTCGATAGATTATTGTAACAAAAACAACATGAAAATGGTATTTACAGGAGTGAGGCATTTTAAGCACTAAGAAAAATGCTTTCATTTGTTATCAAATCATCAAAAAGACTAATTAACAAATAAAACATGGGTTTATTTTCATTTTT
>PWPZ01000229.1 GCA_003556985.1 Bacteroidota bacterium | reverse complement strand
CAGGGCTGCTGGTTTCTGGCAGAAGGGGCATACATTGCAGCCTTAAGAACAGCATTAAGTTCATTGCGGCCAACCGGCTTGTTTTTATATTTCCTGATACTCCTGCGGGTAATTATCAACTCAAAAGGTTCCATAAGAATTAATTTGTTTTTTATTGTCCGATACGGGCATTGTTTATGGTTTCTACCCTGATTATTCAGGTAAATACAGGAATCTAAACGGAATAGCAAATTTACGACTTATTTGGCAAGGCTTATAAAACCAAAACCATTTTATTTGCTAATTTTGAATCCTGCCGGCTTATTTTCTGCTGTTTCCTTATGGGCCGGCAGACAAAAACCTGCAAATTGATATAAACCTGCAGCAATCAGGTGCAATCAGGAACTAAAAGATAAATCTCCTTATTAGTTTTTTCAATGGGAAATACAAAAAAAATATTCATCCTTGATACCAATGTGCTGCTACATGATTATAAATGCATTTATCGTTTTCAGGAGAATGATCTGGTCATTCCGATTGTTGTTCTGGAAGAACTGGATAAGCTTAAAAAAGGGAATGATCAGATCAATTACCATGCAAGGGAGTTTACCCGGGAACTGGATAAATTATCGGGCGATAATCTTTTTAACGGAGGAATCGGACTCGGGCCCGGCATGGGTAAGTTATCAATCGAAACCGGGAAGCCTTTTTCGGTTGAAATGAACGAATCATTTCCTGAAAAAACGCCTGATCACAGAATACTCGCCATTACTGAACATATAAAGAAAAAATTCAACAGGCACCAGGTAATACTTATATCCAAAGACATTAATCTCCGAATAAAGGCCAAGTCGCTTGGTATTCTGTCGCAGGATTATGAATCGGACAAAGTTGCTAGTCTTGAATCGGTTTACAGTGGAATAGAAATGCTTGAGGATTTTGACGAATCCTTTATTTCCAGATTATATGAAGAACCCGCCGGAGTCCCCCCTGATGATTTTCATCTGAAACCGTCTCCCCATCAGTATTATATTTTCAGAAATCCAAAATCTTCCGTTCTGGCTCATTATGATCCGGCGAATAATTTGATCAACCGGGTTGAAAAATCGCAGGTTTATGGCATAGAACCGAGAAATGCCGAGCAGACTTTTTCCATTGATGCCCTGACCCGGCCTGATATTCAGCTGATATCCCTTACCGGTAAAGCCGGGACGGGAAAAACTCTGCTTGCCCTTGCTGCTGCCCTGCATCAGGATAACAAATATAAACAGATTTATCTGGCCAGGCCGGTAATACCTCTGGCAAACAGGGATATAGGTTTCCTTCCCGGAGACGTGTCTGAAAAGATCGGACCTTATATGCAACCCCTTTATGACAATCTGGCTGTCATAAAAAATAAATTCAAATACCACAGCAAAGAGCTGAACCGGATAGAGGAAATGGAGCGCATGGAAAGACTTGTTATAACACCTCTTGCCTATATCAGGGGCAGAAGTCTTTCGGATGTATTCTTTATTGTGGATGAAGCACAAAACCTGACTCCTCATGAAATAAAAACGATTATAACCCGGGCAGGGGAGAATACAAAAATTGTATTTACAGGCGATATTCATCAGATAGATTCTCCGTATCTTGATATGAAATCGAACGGATTGAGTTATCTGACAGACAAGATGAGCGGACAGGAGATTTTCGCACATGTCAATCTTGTAAAAGGAGAAAGGAGTTACTTGTCAGAGCTGGCCAGTAATATCCTGTAGAAAGTCAACCCACATTAACGTTTAAACATTGTTGCCGACATAATTTCACTGTTTTCCATGCCGCAGGAATAATGCCGGCGAACATCAGATCAGGAAAATATACTCCAAAATGCTTTTATTGCGGGTCATGCCGTAGATTAGTAATTGAGAGCAAAGAATCGGCCCTCATCATTATTCCTAAAACCGTTAATTTTACTAACTTAGTGCTTGATATTATATTCCATGACTCTTGTAGCTTGTTAAAGATATATGTTATTAGCCCGGCATTTAGTGATCAGATAAACATGTTAAAGACTATATTTGTTAATGCTACATATTTCTTTTATCATTGATCATAGGAGTATTGATCGTGAGATTGAGTTAAAGATTATATTTGTTTACGCAACAAATTTCATAATAAGTTGGATATGATGATCACAACCTTGTTAAAGGCTGTATCTGATGACCCAACGTGTTTTTCGGAGGACTATAATTTAATCTGTTATGGAAAAGGAGAAATTATTATATATTGGCCGGCATGCAAAATCTTCATGGGACTTTCCCGGCAGGGCTGATATTGACAGGCCGCTGGCCGAACGCGGAGTGAAAGATACCTACAATATGGTTCAAAGAATGATAGAAAGAGGCGAAGGGCCGCAGCTTATAATTTCAAGTCCGGCTAACCGGGCTTTACATACAGCTGTAATATACGCAAGGGGGATCCGTCTGCCTTTTTCCTCTGTCCGGGTGAACGAAGATCTGTATATGTCGGGAGAGGATAAGATTCTTGATATAATTTACGGTGTTGACAACAGTATTGATTCTTTGATGATATTCGGTCATAATCCTGATTTTACATACCTGGCAAATTATTTTCTTCATGATCCCGTCGACAACATTCCTACCAGCGGACTGGTAAGGCTGAATTTCAGATCGGACAAATGGGAGGGGATAGGTAAAACAAATCTTGCCGGCTATATTTTTGATTACCCCAAAAGGAAATGGCAGGACGGCAAGATGTAACAGTAGGATGGCAAAACAAAAAAAAATAATTAACCGGGAAATCAGCTGGCTTTCGTTTAATCACAGGGTTTTGCAGGAGGCTGCCGATACTTCCCTGCCCCTGATGGAAAGGATAAAATTCCTTGGTATTTTTTCCAATAACCTGGACGAGTTCTTCAAGGTCAGGGTTGCCACGGTAAAGCGCATGATGGATTATGACCGGAATGTGAGCCGTGATTTAAGGAAAACAATAGGAGATAAGCCCAAAAATGTATTAAAGCAGATACAGAAGATCGTAATTGATCAGCAGGCACAGTTCCAGCAAATTTACCAGAGCATAATCCTGGAGCTGAAAAAAGAGAATATCCTAATAATAAATGAGAGTCAGCTGAGCCCCTCCCAGGCAGAATTTGTGAAGTCCTATTTTGAAGAGGAAATCAGACCGTTTTTATCGGTCATCATGCTGCATAATGTTGACACTTTCCCCTATTTAAAGGATAAGGCCATATATCTTGCTACCAAACTTTCCTCCGGGGACGAATCGGTAGATACCGAGTATGCCCTGATTGAGATTCCCGGAAATGTATCCCGTTTCCTTGTTTTACCCCGTGAAGGGGAAAACAGGTATATCATAATTATTGATGATGTTATCCGGTTCTGCCTGGAGGATGTATTTGCGATTTTTCATTTTGATAAATTCCAGGCTTATACCATCAAAATAACACGCGACGCTGAACTAGATGTCGATAACGACCTTTCACAGAGTTTTCTGGAAAAAATAGCAAACAGCGTAAGTCGCCGCAACAAGGGGCAACCTGTGAGATTTGTATACGACAGGGCTGCGCCCCGTGATATGATAGATTATTTTATCAGAGGGATGGACTTTGATGATGACGACAACCTTATTCCGGGAGGAAGATATCACAATTTCAGGGACTTTATGAATTTTCCTGAATTTAATCTGCCTCATCTGGCAAATCCCCCCCATATTCCACTCCCTCACTACAGGATAAAGCCGCACAGCAGCATATTTGATGTTATTTCCCAAAAAGATATATTGCTCCACTTTCCTTATCAGAGATTCAGGGATTTAACAACCTGGTTGCGGGAAGCGGCTATAGATCCCAAAGTAACCTCCATAAAGATCTCGCTTTACAGGGTTGCGAAAAATTCCAGGGTGATCAATGCCCTGATAAATGCCGCCAGGAATGGCAAGGCTGTTACGGTGATAATTGAATTGCAGGCCCGCTTTGATGAAAGGGCCAACATTTACTGGTCCAGAAAAATGGAAGAAGTAGGCATTAATGTTCTGTTCGGCATACGTGGACTGAAAGTGCATTGCAAGCTTGTTATTGTAACCCGTAAAGAAGGAAGGACCACTGTTAATTATGCAGGTATAAGCACCGGTAATTTCCATGAGGGAAATGCAAAGATATATTCCGACACCACACTGCTTACGGCCGACAAGAGGATTGCAACCGAGGTGAAAAAGGTTTTTATGTTTTTTGAAAATACATTCAAAACTTTTTCCTACAAATCACTTATCCTGTCACCAAATCATACCCGTCGCCGGATGATGAGCTTAATTGACAATGAAATAAAGAATAGGGAAGCCGGCCGGGAGTCATGGATCATAATAAAAACAAACAGCCTGGTAGATAAGGATATGATTAAAAAGCTTTACCAGGCCGGTAATGCCGGCGTGGATATCAGATTGATTGTAAGGGGTATATGCTCACTTATTCCGGAAGAACCCGGTCTGAGCGAAAATATCAAAGCCATCAGCATAGTCGATACTTTTCTTGAACATTCAAGGATATTCGTGTTTTGCAACAATAATAAAAATAAGTATTTCATTTCATCGGCCGACTGGATGACGAGAAACCTGGATAACAGGATCGAAATAACCTGTCCTGTATACGATACTGATCTTCAGGAAGAACTAAGAACGCAGCTCGAACTTCAATGGAATGATAATGTCAAGGCGCGGATGCTGAATCGCAATCAGGATAACCAGTACAAAACAATTAACACAAAGCCCCCTGTGCGGTCGCAGCAACGATTTTACAAATATCTGAAGGATAAATCCGTTAAGTGAAATACTTTTTTCTTCCAATAATGGTCTATAAGTTGAAATAAAACAAACATTATTTTGGAACTTTTAAAATTTGCCGCAATAGATATAGGTTCGAATGCCATACGGCTGCTTTTCATGAATGTCATTGAAGAGGAGGAAGATGTGTTTTTCAAGAAGTCTCAGCTGATAAGGATGCCTGTCAGACTTGGCGAAGATGCATTTTATAATGAAAGAATAATAAGTCGCCATAAAGCTGAAAAGTTAATGCAGACAATTTCTGCATTCAGTCACCTTATAAATGTTCAGGAAGTGATAAGCTATCGTGCCTGCGCCACTTCCGCAATGAGGGAGGCCGCCAATTCGGACGAAATTGTAAACTATATCAAAGACCAAACGGGGGTGGTGATTGAAGTAATTGACGGACAGGAGGAGGCCGAGCTTGTTTATTCAAACCGCATTGTAGAAATGATCAATACGGAAAAATCTTATCTTTATGTGGATGTGGGAGGAGGAAGCACTGAAATTACCCTTTTCGACAAAAAAAAGGCAATAGCATCCGGTTCTTTCAATATAGGCACAGTGCGCTTTCTGAAGGAAGAAATCAGTAACGATGAACTTCTGCGAATGGAAGATTTTCTGACCAAATTGACTGAAAGATACCGGCCCGTTGAACTTATCGGATCAGGTGGCAACATCAATAAAGTTTTTAAGCTTTCCGGCAACAAGGAGGGCGTTCCGCTAAGTCTTAAAAAATTAAAATCCCTATGTTCCTATATCGATTCTTTTACTATTGACGAACGTATCAGTAAGCTCGGGCTTAATCCTGACCGGGCTGATGTAATAATTCCTGCCACCCGACTGTTTCTTAATATAATGAAATGGACCCGGGCCGGCAGGATACTTGTTCCCAAGATAGGTGTGTCTGACGGCATTGTTCATCAGTTATACAGCATTTATCGCCATGAAAGAACCGGAGCGGATAATGTGTGATTTACCGAAGAACAAAACAGGCAGAACAGATCAAACAGAACGGAACAGGCAGAACAGATCAAACAGAACGGAACAGGCAGAACAGATCAAACAGAACGGAACAGGCAGAACGGAACTGCCTCTCAGAATGTGACCCGGACCCGGAGATTTAACAAAACAGATATTAATTTTTAATTTGATTTATATAAATGCAAGAATCCCGTGAAGTTGCTTTTTATACTCTTGGTTGCAAGCTTAACTTTGCTGAAACATCAACCATTGAACGTCTGTTTACCGGAAAGGGATTCCGTAAAGTCGACTTTAACAGCAGGGCAGATGTTTATGTTATTAATACCTGCTCCGTTACTTCAAGTGCTGAAAAGAAATGCCGGAATATAATAAGCAGGGCAGCCAGAAAAGCCCCTGACGCTTATATAGCCGTTGTTGGTTGCTATTCGCAGCTTAAAGCCGATCAGATTGCCCTCATACCCGGGGTAGACATTGTTCTCGGATCCAGTGAGAAATTCAGGATATTCGACTTTGCCGGCAATTTTGAAAAAAACAGTGAGGTTGCAGTTCATTCCTGTGAAATAGCTAATGAGTCGGAGTTTTCTCCTTCATATTCCATTTCGGGACGAACGCGGTCATTCCTGAAAATTCAGGATGGTTGTGATTATTTTTGTACATACTGCACAATACCTCTTGCCAGGGGCCGCAGCAGGAGTGCCTCCATTGATGAGGTTGTTCAACAGGCAAAAAGAATTGCTCACAGCGGAATAAGGGAAGTCGTTTTAACCGGTGTTAATATTGGTGATTTCGGCAGTCGAAGGCAGGCCGGTTTGTTTGACTTGCTCGAACGGCTGGAGAAGACGGAGGGCGTTGAAAGATTCAGGATATCTTCCGTCGAACCGGATCTGTTAAGTGATGAGATAATAGATCTGGTTGCAGGAAGTAAAAAATTTGCTCCTCATTTTCACCTTCCCCTGCAGTCGGGATGTGACCGCATCCTTGAAAAGATGCACAGGAAATATCCCCGTATATTATTTACCGGCAGGGTTGAAAAGATCAGGGAGAAGATTCCCGCTGCGGGTATTGGTGCCGATGTTATAGCCGGTTTTCCGGGAGAAACCCGGGAGGACTTTGAAGAAACCGTGGAATATCTTAATGGCTTGGATATAGCTTTTTTGCATGTTTTCTCCTACTCCGACAGAAATAATACAAAAGCATCCCGCCTCCAGGAAAAAGTGCCCCCAGCGGAAATAGATCGCCGTAGCAAAATCCTTCACACCATTGCAGAAGAAAAACGTAGGAAATTCCTGGAGAGATGCAGCGGACAGGTGCACAGTGTACTATTCGAGGCAATTAACAAAAAAGGGAGGATGTACGGGTTTACCGGAAATTATATCCGGGTTGAATCTACTGGCGATGAAAAAGTTATTAACCGGCTTGTGGATGTGAAGCTTCTGACTCCTGGCGAGGATGGCATAATGAAAGGGGTTATACAGCCGTAAACGTCATGCCGGGTAACTGTTGTCAAAAGACATTAAATTTACAGGTCAAACACCAGAAAATAATTCAATCTAATTATATTTAAAATGGAAAATATTTGTAAAAAGGTAATTAATATCGCACAAGAAGCCGGCAATTTTATCCGGACGGAAAGAAAGTCTTTCGATTCCGGTAATGTGGAGACAAAAGGAGTACACGATTATGTTTCATATGTTGACAAAAGAGCTGAGGATATTATTATTGAAAAGCTTGGCCTTCTTCTGCCGGAGGCCGGCTTTATAGCCGAAGAAGGAACCGGAAGTAAAAAAGAGGGAGGGTTGAACTGGGTTATTGATCCCCTCGACGGGACTACCAATTTTATTCATGGGATGCCTCCTTTTTCGGTGAGTATCGGACTTATTGACGGCAAAGAGATGATGCTCGGGGTCGTTTACGAAGTTAATCTGGATGAATGCTTTTATTCCTGGAAAGATGCTCATGCATACCTTAACGGGGAAAAGATCAGAGTTTCCGATGCAAAACGGGTAAGCGATTCACTCATAGCAACCGGCTTTCCGTATACCGAATTTAAAAGAATGAAACCTTTTTTGAAATCTTTTCAATATTTTATGGAGAACTCACACGGATTACGCAGGTTGGGATCGGCAGCGGTTGACTTGTCATATGTTGCCTGCGGACGTTTTGATGCTTTCTATGAATACGGCCTCAGTCCGTGGGATGTTGCCGCCGGCGCATTTATTGTTAAACAGGCCGGCGGAAAAATAAGTGATTTTTCCGGAGGTGACGGATTTCTTTTCGGAGGCGAGCTTATTGCCTCCAACGGTTTTGTTTATGATGAATTCAAGGCTGATGTAGAACGGTTTATGAAAGCTGATTGAGAACAACAATGATTACATTGCTGACAGAAAACGTCTTACTTTAACCAACCTGCGGAGGCCAGATCTCTGTTCATACTTAAAAGATACATGGAGAATTTTTTATACTATCTGCTATATTGCATTTTCCGGCTCATTTCTTTACTGCCCCTTCGGGTTTTATATCTTGTTTCCGATCTGATTTATCTGCTTGCATTTTATTTCCCCGGATACAGAAAACAAATCGTTTATATGAACCTGCGAAACTCCTTCCCCGAAAAGTCGGCCGATGAGATAAGGGCTATTGCCAAAGAGTTTTACAGGCATCTGGGTGACCTTATTATTGAAACGGTATATCTTACCGGCATGGGAGAAGATGAGATCAGACGCAGGGTAAAATACAATAATCCCGAAGTTATTGAAAAGCACCTGAGGGAGGGGAAACATACTGCAGCCGTACTGGGGCATTACGGAAACTGGGAATGGATGTGCGGGTTCCCGCTTCTGACCGGTTATGAATGTGTTGTAATATACCGGCCTCTGAAAAACAAAGTTTTCGACCGGTTTATGTTTAATGTGAGGAGCCGTTTCGGGGCTACCATCGTTCCTATGAAAATGGCCATCCGGAAAATTTATGAGTTTGATAAAATGGGAAGTCCTACATTGACGGCTTTTATGGCAGACCAGACTCCCCCAAAAGAAAAATCACTTCACTGGGTAGATTTTATGAATCAGGATACACCGGTCTACCTGGGAACTGAGCGAGTTGCCCGCAAACTGAATATGGCTGTGGTGTATTTCAAAATGAAAAAAGTAAAGCGTGGATATTACGAGTTTGATTTTATCCCGCTTTTTGATGAGGCAGGAAAAACTTCCGGTCATGAAATAACCGACACGCATGTTGCCATGCTTGAAAAACAGATCAGGGAAACACCGGGATTCTGGCTCTGGTCTCACCGCAGGTGGAAAATCAGGCGATAAGGTATTGGGCTTTCCGGCTCTGGTCTCACCGCAGGTGGAAAATCAGGCGATAAGGCGCCAAACTTTTTTGCTGCCGGCAAATTCTTCCCGTAAAAGGTTTATGCATCATTAGGATTTTCTATCTTTATCGCTTTACTATTACCATCATTATGACGCGTGTCAGATCATTTACCCATTTTATAGGATTCTATGTTTTTTATGGTTTGTCACGACCCCTTTTATGGCTTCCCCTGCCAGTGCTTTTTCTCTTTTCCGATTTTCTATTTGTCCTTGCCTGGTATTTTCCCGGTTACAGGAAGGGTCTGGTCCTTAATAATTTACATAACGCCTTTCCCGAAAAATCCAATCAGGAACTGAGAAAGATTGCCAAAGGTTATTACCATCATATGTGCGACTCTTTTATAGAATCTTTTGCCGCTCTGGGCATGGATGAAAGAGAACTGACAAAAAGAGTTACATGGAAAAATCTTTCCCTGCTGGATCGTTACTATAAACAGGGCAGAAGTGTGGTATCGGTGTTCGGTCATTACGGGAACTGGGAGTGGCTGTCATCCCTTCCTCTTCATACCAGTTACAGAGTGCTGGCGCTTTACAAGCCCTTAAGCAATGTTTATTTTGACCGTTTCATGAAAGATATGCGTCAGAAATTCGGGGTCAGGGTTGTTCCTGTAATGCGAAGTTATCCGGAGATACTTAAATACCGGAATGAAAACATTCCCACCATTACCTTTTTTCTGGGTGACCAGCGGCCAAGAAAAAAAAATATCAGGTACTGGACAAAATTTCTTAATCAGGATACCCCTGTTTTGCTGGGAAGTGAACAAATCGCAAAAAAACTTGATCAGGTGGTAGTTTATTTTGCTATCAATAAGCTAAAGAGAGGATACTACGAGGTAGAAATAATTCCTGTTACCGAAAACCCCGGATCTACCCAGATGTATGAAATAACAGAGATCCATACCAGGCTTCTCGAAGCTCAGATACGCGAAAAACCAGAATACTGGCTCTGGTCGCACAACAGATGGAAACATCAAAAAGAAGTTGAGGCATGACAAAACTGGCCATCGTTATATTAAACTGGAACGGACTCGCATATCTCAGGCGATTTTTGCCTTTTGTTACTGAAAATTCACAGGGTGAACATATTGCATTATGGGTGGCCGATAATTATTCTTCCGACAGATCACTTGAATATATCAGGGAGTCCTTTCCTGAAGTTCACATTCTGGAATTTGACAGGAACTACGGTTTTGCCGGCGGGTACAACAGGGCTCTTGCGGCTATCAAAGCTGATTACTACATACTGCTTAACTCTGATGTCGAGGTTACTCCCGGGTGGACTGTCCCTTTGCTGGAATTGATGGAAAATAATGAAGATGTGGCTGCATGCATGCCCAAGATCAGAGATCTGAACAGAAGGGATTATTTCGAACATGCCGGGGCCGCCGGAGGGTTTATAGATTACCTGGGTTATCCATTTTGCCGGGGAAGGATATTTGACAAGGTTGAAAAGGATGCCGGCCAGTATGATGATGAGCGGGAAGTTTTTTGGGCTACCGGGGCCTGCATGATGGTAAGGTCGGCCCACTGGCACATGGCCGGCGGTTTCGATGAAAGGTTTTTTGCCCATATGGAGGAGATTGAACTGTGCTGGAGACTTAAAAATGCCGGTAAGCGGATACGTGTGGTTCCCTCCTCGGTCGTTTACCATCTTGGCGGGGGAACCCTTCCGGCGAATAACCCCAGAAAAACATGGTTTAATTTCCGTAACAGTCTGCTGATGCTTCTGCTGAACCTGCCTCCGGCCAAGCTTTACCTGCTGGCTATCCGGATGGCGCTGGACTGGCTTTCGGTGGTTAAGTTCCTTTCAGTATTTTCCTTTGCAAATGCATTTGCAGTAATCAGGTCTCATATATCCTTTTTCAGCCTGTTTCCCGAATATTTCAGGAAAAGGCAAAAGCTTTCGGGAAGGGAAAATGTTGTGTTGCATAAGGAAATATATCCTAAAAGTATTGTCTTGAAGTTTTTTAGCGGTCGGGGAAAGTTTTTTTCCAGCATCGATTTTTAGATCCACCTGGAAATACACCTCTTTTGGTGGCGATTTTTCATCAGTCATGGTACAACCATACTTCGTTGATCTTCGGTCGAACTCACATCTAATGCATTGTTCGTTTGGAAATATTTTTCGGATGTGATTTTCGTAGTTCAGGAATTCTCTGGAATATGATTTACTCGTAGAACTTTTTTTGCTTAAATGTTTCTTAAGTATTGTTTGCAATTTATATCAGATAGTTGTATTTTGCTTTCAAGTCAAATCCAGTTTTCAAATCCCATGTAACTTCCATGGTCTGTTCATGTAATTTTTTAAATATTCGGTTATGGCAAAATTCTATGATCGCAGAGAATTTGTAAAAAAGGCCACATTCTCAGCTGCCGGGATCGGCCTTCTGGGAAGCTATGGCTTTGTCTCACCCGAAAAGGTCAGCGCCAATGACATGATCAGGGTTGCCGTGCTGGGCACCAACTCGCGTGGAGCCGAGCTGGCCCGGGGATTTGCCCTTACTCCCGGTATCGAGGTGGCTTTTATCTGCGATGTTGATGACGGCGCTGTCAAAAAGGGTATAGAAGCCGTGGTGCAAGCCGGCCAGAAGGCTAATGTTAAAGGTGTAAGGGATTTCAGATACATCCTTGATGACCGGTCGCTTGACGCCATTGTGATCGCCATGCCCGATCACTGGCATGCCCCCGCTGCTATTCTGGCATTGCAGGCAGGCAAGCACGTTTATATTGAAAAACCGGGCAGCCATAATCCCCGTGAAGGAGAGCTTGTCGACAGGGCTGCAAAAAAGTACGGGAAGGTGGTTCAGATGGGTAACCAGCGAAGGTCCTGGCCGAATGTGATAGAAGCCCTCAAAGAGCTCCGGTCGGGAATAATCGGCAACCCTCATTATGCCCGTACCTGGTATGGAGCCAACAGGGCCCCGATAGGTTTTGGCAAACATGCGCCGGTTCCGGAAGGCCTCGATTACGACCTCTGGCAGGGACCTGCACCCCGCCGCCCTTTCATGGATAACCTGATCCATTATAACTGGCACTGGTTCTGGCACTGGGGCACCGGCGAACTGCTGAACAACGGTACTCATTTTATTGACCTTGCCAGGCTCGGACTGGGGGTGGAGTACCCGGTGAGGGTTAGCTCCCACGGAGGGCGTTATGCTTACAGTGACGACTGGGAGACTCCTGATACCCAGGTCACTGTATTTGATTTTGCCGAAAACAAAACCATCATGTGGGAAGGCAGAAGCTGTAACAGAAGGCCCGTCGAGGGCCTTGGGGCGGCTGTCTCATTCCACAGTGAAAAAGGGACGATGGTGATAAGCAATGACATGTATATAGTTTATGACAATGACAATAATGAGATAAAAAAATTCACCACCGGAAAGGAAACCACTGTTGACCTCACTGGAGCGGGATTTGATATGGATGCCGGCCACATCCTTGATTTTGCAAACTCCATCCGGAACGGTAACCTGCCCCGTTCTGATTTCAATGATGCCAATAAGAGTGTTTTGCTTTGCCATCTTGGGAATATAGCCCACAGGACAGGCCGGTCACTCAGTTGCGATAGACGTAATGGCCGGATAACCGGCGATGAGGAAGCGATGAAACTCTGGGGAAGAGATTATGAAACGGGATGGGAACCGGTAGTTTAAATCCGTAACTTGAACCGGTAGTTTGAACATTGACCGGAAATTTACTCCCCGTGGCTATAGCACAGGCAAAAACAGGCAAAGAATTACGTACCGATGCACCGGGCACAGATTATGAACCGGGATAGAAACAAAAAGCATGAGCCATTACCCGGAAACAGTTTTAAAAATGATTCATTAATTAACCCCTATAATATTAATTATGCATTCAAAACTGAACCGCCGGAATTTCATCAGGAAGTCGGCCGCAACAGGCCTGACCCTTGGTTT
>PWPZ01000070.1 GCA_003556985.1 Bacteroidota bacterium | reverse complement strand
CTGCAACATCACCCACATTGTCACCGACATTGTCGGCAATGGTGGCGGGATTACGCGGGTCATCCTCCGGAATGCCCTCTTCCATCTTGCCCACCAGGTCGGCGCCCACATCGGCTGCCTTGGTGTAGATACCACCTCCAACACGGGCGAAAAGAGCCTGGGTGGATGCACCCATACCGAATGTAAGCATGGTAGCCGTGATGGTAAGCAGCTTTAATCCAGGTTCGGCCTCGGGAATTGCCCAGTTAAGAACCAAAAACCAGGCTGAAATATCAAGCAGGACAAGTCCAACAACAACCAGCCCCATTACCGCACCGGATCGGAAAGCAAGCCTCAATCCGCCGTCAAGCGAAGTGCGGCATGCATTGGCAACCCTTGCCGAGGCAAAGGTAGCGGCTTTCATACCAAAAAAACCGGCAAGACCTGAAAAGAAACCACCGGTAAGAAATGCAAAAGGCATCCAGGGGTTCTGTATCCCCAGTACGTATGCCATAATGGCAAAAATAAAAGTGATAATTGCAAATACAACTATTACTACCTTGTATTGCTGACGAAGATAGGCTCCAGCACCTTTGCGTACATGATTTGCGATATTCTTCATCATGTCGGTTCCTTCATCATAACCCATCATCTGCTTAAAGAAATAATAAGCAAAACCCAGGGCAAAAAGCGAAGCAATTGGTACTAACCAAAAAATTGCGGGCATATTAATTCCTCCTTTTTTATTAAGTTAATAAATAATAATATATGAAAAAAAAGATCTTGTCTTCTCAATTATTTGTTAAACAATACTTTACGCAAAAAAATCAAAAAAACAGTCACAAATTTAAGAAAAAAACAATATTCTCAAATATGATTGATATAAATTAGAATGATTAAAAGGTAATGATAAATCAGGGAAGCAGGCCGTTGGTTCAAGTTCGTTAAAAACTTATCCCGCCCAGGATTCCCGGTCGAGGCTCCTGTACTGGATAGCCTCTGCCAGGTGGAGATTTTCGATCCCGGGGCTTCCGTCAAGATCGGCAATTGTCCGCGCCATTTTAAGTATACGGTCGAAGGCCCTTGCCGACAAACCAAGCTTCTGCATGGCATTTTTCAGTAAAAGTCTGCCGGAGCTATCTATCGAACAGTGCGCATGAAGCAACCTGGAGCTCATCTGTGCATTGCAGTGAATTTTCACGTTCTGTCTGAATCTTTGTTCCTGCACTTCCCTCGCATGCGTCACCCTCGCTCTTATGACCGATGAATTTTCGGCACTTCTCTGCCCCGACAATTCATCGAAAGGGACGGGAGTAACCTCGATATGAATATCTATACGATCAAGAAGAGGTCCGGAGATCCGGTTGAGATATTTCCGCACAATTCCCGGATGGCACACACAATCTTTTTCCGGGTGGTTATAATAGCCGCAGGGACAGGGATTCATCGATGCCACAAGCATGAAGCCCGCCGGGTAGCGCACTGAATATTTTGCACGGGAAATATCGATGCTTCTGTCCTCAAGCGGCTGCCTCATCATTTCCAAAACCGAATGCTGGAACTCGGGCAGTTCATCAAGGAAAAGTACACCGTTGTGAGCAAGGGAAACTTCACCCGGCTTTGGTGCGCTTCCTCCGCCAACCATTGCCGTGGCACTTATTGTATTATGCGGAGAACGGAAAGGGCGTCTTGTCATTAGTGAGCGCTGACTCCCGATTATGCCCGCCACAGAATGGATCTTGGTGGTTTCAAGCGATTCCTGGAGGGTAAACGGCGGCAAAATTGATGGCAGCCGTTTTGCGAGCATGGTCTTTCCGCTCCCGGGACAACCGATCATCAGGAGATTATGGCTGCCTGCGGCGGCTATTTCGAGTGCGCGTTTTACATTTTCCTGCCCTTTTACATCGGCAAAATCGGTTTCCCAGTCGTTTACTTTTTCCTGAAACTCTTTTCTTGCATCTACGATCACTGGCTGGAGTTTTCTCACTTTAAGGAAAAAACCGGTGACATCGGTAATGTGCCTGACCCCGTAAACATCAAGCCCTTTCACAATGGCAGCTTCGCGTGCATTCTGCTCGGGCAGAATAAACCCTTTCAATCCGCATTCCCTCGCTTTGATGGCGATGGGAAGGGCTCCTTTTACCGGACGGAGGCTGCCGTCGAGCGACAGCTCACCCATAATAAGGTAATCGCCTATCCCCTCTGACGGAATCTGTCCTGATGCCGCGAGAATGCCGGTTGCAAGGGTAAGGTCATAGGCCGACCCTTCTTTACGTATATCGGCAGGAGCCATGTTTATTACCACCCGCCTCCCGGGTATTCTGTAGCCATTGGTATCCAGAGCCGTTGCAATACGCTGCTGGCTTTCCTTAACGGCATTGTCGGGAAGGCCAACCAGAAAGAAATTAACCCCTTTGGTAACACTCACCTCTACGGTAACGATAATGGCATCAATACCCAGAAGAGCGGAACCATAGGTTTTTACAAGCATTATTTTGGGATTTTGCTTTTTATGCCGGTTATCAATATTTTATGCAGCGCACGGAAAAGCCGAAAGCCTTATGATTGACCGATCTGTATATCCCCTTTTCATTGATGCTGATACCCCGTCGCCATGCATGGCTGCCTTCCGACTCCGTGGAAGTCCAGAAATAACCTGCACTGCCAATCTGATTATAACTGCCGTTCAAAAACCTGTTGCCTCCTCTCAACGCATCAAACCCGGTTTCTCCCTCCGGCTGTATTTGAGTACCCTGCCCTGATCCCCTCCACAGCATATCTCCGGCTGCTTCTGCCATTCCCAGAAAAACTTCCAGTATCTTCCATTCGCTGTCTGATGGTATATGCCATCCTTCCGGACAAATGCCCTGTGAACTTTCGCGTGTATCGTACTGCATTGCCTCTCCCCACTGGTAAAGTCCGCCATATTTATCGCAGAGTACGGGGTTATCGTCATAACAATATTTTTCAATCACCCCGTTATCCGATTGTTCAGCCGTTCCGTCTATCATCTCTCCCAGGTTGATATTGTCGGCCATCCATATCTGGTCGCCAAGCTGAATTGTCCGGTAAACCCTCCCGTCATCTGGATCTGTCCAGTAACCGTGCAGGCTGTCACCATCGTCAGGATCCTCTCTTTCACAGCCGGTTACGGACAATATAGCCATTAGCAGAAAAAAAAGCGGTAAAAGACTTGACAATCCTGAATAGCTCTTCATTATCAAATTACAAATTTTTTTCAATATACAGTATCAGGGCATGGATTATTTTGATATGGATTTCCTGCACCCTGTCCGAATATTCCGACCATGGGGCACGGATCTCAATATCCGAAAGCCCGGCCAGTTTTCCGCCGTCCTTGCCTGTCAGGGCAACTACTTTCATCTCCTTTTGCCTGGCAACACGCG
>PWPZ01000008.1 GCA_003556985.1 Bacteroidota bacterium | reverse complement strand
CCTTCCGGCGAACAGTATACAATGGAGGTTCCGGAAGGAGAGCTGGTGGTATATCCGGCCAAAAAAGGCGATGAATTGATGGGGGTTGCAATCGAGACATTCACCACCCGGGGTTTCAGCGGTGAGATAAGAATGATGGTGGGAATAAGGCCCGACGGCACCATCCATGGCATTGAAGTGCTTGAACACAGAGAAACACCCGGTCTGGGCGATAAAATTGAAACCGACAAATCCGATTTTCACCTGCAGTTTGAAGGGGAAAACCCAATGGAAGATTTCCAGATACGTATCAGGCAGGATGGCGGTGATGTGGATGCCATAACGGCAACCACAATAAGCTCGCGTGCCTACTGCGATGCGGTAAGCCTTGCCTGGAACGCCTATATGAACAGGGATGCCGGAATCTCTTATGAGCTTCCCTCGGAAGAGGAGGCCGTCAGCAGCATACTTCCCGGTTATGGCAATAATCCCCTTAACGAGGAATTCCGGGTCGTCTACCGGGACAGGGAATACAACGTGTATCCGGGAAGAAGGGGGAGAAGATTTACCGGTATGGCCGTTGAATCATATTTTGAAGGATATAAAGGACCGGTAAGGCTTATGGTGGGTTTTGACCCGGAAGGGACGATAACCGGAATAGAGGTGCTGGATCACCAGGAAACCCCGGGATACGGCGATCTTATTGAAAATGCCCGATCCGACTTTCATAAACAATTCACAAACAGGAACCCTTCTGAAGCGGATCTGAAACTAAGCGAAGACGGAGGGATAATCGACGGAATAAGTGGCGCCACCGCCACCTCCCGGGCATACTGCGAAGCTGTAGAGATTGCATATGAAGTTTTCAGAACAGCGGCCCGGCAACGATAGCTATCAGTATGACCAGGAAATAAGGACCTGCTTTAGAAGTAAATTCAACACTATAAAATATGGACCAGGCAAGAAATTTCACTAAAGGATTTATCAGGGAGAACCCGGTATTTGCACTGATGCTGGGATTGTGCCCTGCACTCGGAACAACTACCTCGGCATATAACGGAATGGGAATGGGGCTTGCCACCATGTTCGTGGTGATAATGTCGAACATAGTGGTTTCCCTGATCAAGAATTTTGTTCCCAACAAGGTCAGGATCCCCAGCTATATAGTCATAATCGCCTCTTTTGTAACCATTGTCGATCTGGGCATGGCAGGATACCTGCCTGCGCTGCATGAGCAACTGGGACTGTTTATTCCGCTTATCGTGGTAAACTGTTTCGTACTTGGGCGTGCAGAGGCATTTGCATCTAAAAACACCCTGGGCTCTTCAATAATCGACGGAGCGGGAATGGGACTTGGATTCACCCTGGCCCTGACGATGCTCGGAGCCTCCCGCGAGATACTGGGAAGCTATGCCCTGTTTGGAGTTCAATTTATACAGGAAGACGGAATGCTTGTCTTTATCCTTGCTCCCGGGGCATTTATTGCCCTTGGATACCTGATTGCCATGACAAACAAGTTAAACAAATAGTAAGCTCAGCCATGGAATATATTGTAATAGTATTATCGGCCATTCTTGTCAACAACATTGTACTGGCGCAGTTTCTCGGACTCTGCCCATTTTTCGGTGTATCAAATAAAATTTCCACCGCAGCCGGCATGGGTGGAGCCGTATTGTTCGTGATGACCGTTGCTGCCATAGTCACCTACCTTATTTCCCATTATATACTGGTACCCCTGGATCTTATTTATCTGCGCACCGTCACCTATATACTCGTTATATCCTCCCTGGTCCAGATGGTGGAGATAATCCTCAAAAAAGTCAGTCCCCCGCTCTACCAGGCACTGGGCATCTTCCTCCCGCTGATGACCACCAACTGCGCTATCCTCGGAGTTGCCATCCTCGTGATACAGCAGGAACACACCCTTATGAGCGGGGTGGTGTTTGCAATAGCTCATTCCATAGGGTTCACCCTTGCGCTGGTTCTACTCAGCGGCATGCGCGAGCAGCTTGACCTCCTGAATGTACCCAAAAGCATGAAGGGCAATCCCATAATACTGGTGGCAGCCGGTTTGCTGGCAATGGCCTTTATGGGATTTGCAGGCATTGTTTAATAATCATGACCTGCAGGGGAAATTTCATCACGTCCTGCGTGAATATTCAACAATATACCCATTGCCCGGGGTAATGCAAGCGGTTATCCTGTCCAAGCGCCGGCGCACAACAAAGAAGCGTGTGCATATTATGAATTAACCCATTTTATTTGTTTACAGTCGACTGATGGTTTTTCTAAATAGAAATGTTATCAGACTGAATGGTGAGTTACTGTTGGGAGGTACCTGTCAATAATAATACCTGTGATGGATTAATATCCTGCCGGGTACTGACTTTAACCGGGAGTTTTAATTTTTGCATTCAAGTGCCCGGCAAACCAGAGTACAGATATCTCCTTCAACGAAATCAAGCTGTTCGACCTGCTGACTCTCTACCTTATAAATTCTCACCACATCTTCTATCAGTTCTATGCGTACTTTATCGGGACTCTTCCGGTACCACTCAATGATAGGACTGGAAACCGGCAATGCAGAAATAAGGACATAGATTTCCATAAGCCTTCGCAAGGGGAGGCAGGAGTCTATGGATTCGCTGCCGGTCATCAGGATATACCGGTAAGCTTTGCTTTTTATCCGGGCAAGCAATAGTTCTTTTGATTCCTGTAATGTTCTCATTTTTAATGATCTTGATTATTCTTCCGGGATTGCAATGTCAAACCCTGCTGTTTACAGGCAATCAAATAATATACCACTGAATTACAGCCATTACGGAAGGCATGGTTTGCAATATTCCTGAGCGCGGTATTTTCAGGCGATCCGGAGGATTTCGCCGGGAAAAAGCTGAGATCTCCACCATCCGGAGGTCAGCAGGAAACTGGGGAATTTGTGCTACAACCGTAAATACAGGATAGGGTACCGGACACACAAATCACATTACAGCCGGTAAAGAGTTACATTGCCACCGACCTCACAGATGCGGCCTGGAATTATCAAAGGCTGTCACTTCCGGTGATACTGCAACCTTTTTCCTTCAGTTCCTTTTTGATCTTTTCAAATTCCTCAGCATCGATGGGGCTGGTTGCATCTTCGAGCAGGGTTACCGAAAATCCCTCTTTCAGGGCATCCCTGATTGAAAAATTTACACAAACATCCCCGGCAAGTCCGCAAAAAAAGAGCTCGTGGGCATTTCGCCCGCGCAGATAGCCTGCCAAACCAGTGTTTTTTTCATGTCCGTTATCGTAAAAACCGCTGTAGCTGTCGATATTCTTATCCATCCCTTTTCTGAAAATTGCTTCAACTCTGTTCATATTGAGATCAGGGAAAAATTGTGATCCGGTGGAGTTTTGTACACAGTGATTCGGCCAGAGCACCTGTTTTGTACCATTTACTTCTGTAGTAT
>PWPZ01000210.1 GCA_003556985.1 Bacteroidota bacterium | reverse complement strand
TAATAAGCAGATTGATGTGAGCATCCATGCCGGCTCCGATGATGTAGATAGTTTTATTATAACTGACAATGGCCTTGTTTTTAAGATAATTTCCCACATTGTAAATAATGCTGTTAAATTTACCCGGGCAGGAAAAGTCGAGATAGGATATTATATTACAGAAAACCTGATAACCTTCTTTGTAAAGGATACTGGCATTGGCATATCACCGCAGTATCACGATGTTATATTCGAGAGATTCAGGCAGGTGGATGAAGGTATAACCAGAAGATACGACGGTGCGGGTCTTGGTCTTTCAGTTGCAAAGGGCATTGCCTCACTATTGGATGGTGATATAAGGGTTGCAGGAAAAGAGGGGATGGGAGCGGAGTTTTATTTAACCCTTCCTGTATAATAATTTTTAAAATATTTGGTTTAAATTGGGTTATTATGACCTTTTCTATGGGCAGAATTGTGGCAATGGATGTGGGGCAAAAAAGGATCGGGTTAGCAGTGTCTGATCCCCTCGGGATATTTGCAACCGGACTTGATACTGTCGCTGTATCTGATATTTTCCAATATCTCCATGATTATATCCAAAAACAGGAAATAGATGCATTTGTGGTTGGCTCGCCCCTGACCATGAACAATTTGCCCTCAGATTCGGTTAACTATATTGAACCTTTTGTAAAAAAACTGATAAAAACATTTCCCGGTATACCGGTCAGACGGGTTGATGAGCGTTTTACTTCCCGGCTGGCAAAGCAGGCCATGCTTGAGGGAGGCGTCCGGAAAATGGCAAGGAGAGACAAAGCAATGGTAGATAAGATCAGCGCCGTTATAATGCTTCAGTCTTTTCTTGATCGGGAAAAAAATTTAAATATATGATATATCCTGTTTTCCTGTACGGATCACCTGTTTTGAGGAAAGTGGCAACGGATATTCCCGAAGGATTTCCAGGCCTGGATGAATTGATAGAGAGTCTTTTTGAAACTATGTATCACAGTGACGGAATCGGACTGGCGGCTCCTCAGATAGGCATGTCACTTAGAATATTTGTAATAGATGCATCACCACTTGAAGAGGAAGATTCGTCGCTGAAAGAATTTAAAAAGGTATTCATTAATCCCCGTATATTGTTGTACGAGGGTGAGATAGAAAAATATAATGAAGGATGCCTGAGCATACCTGATATCAGGGAAGATGTTGAGAGAGAAAATGCGGTTAATATCGGATATTTTGACAGAGATTTCAAATACAGGGAAGAATATTACGAAGGGGTCGCAGCCCGGATTATTCAGCATGAATATGACCATCTTGAAGGTAAGCTTTTTACCGATTATATTTCTCCTCTGAAAAGGCGCCTTTTGAAAAGAAAACTCACTTCTATCAGCAAGGGAAAGGTTGATGTCAAATACCGCGTAAAGCATATGTGACCGCAAGCATACCGGATCAACAAAAAAAGCTTGCGTCTATTGACATGGTTGCTGGTTTTCATTAACTTTGATAATGGATGAAAACCAAATGACCAATAATGGAGCTCTGCGAGGAGATAAAAAAGCTTCCAATGCTTCGCGTGCTCATTCCTTTTGCCCTGGGTATTGTTTTGCAGTATAATATCAGGGTTCCGTTGTTATATTTGACTTTTCTGCCAGTCCTTTTGTTTATCCTGCTTTGTTTTCTGTTGAAATACAGATCGCTGAACTGCAGTTATGTGCTGCGCCGGCAATACGGACTTATTTTCAATCTCTTTGTTCTCGCCGTGTCAATGGGGTTAACCGGGAATAAAATGCTGACCACTTCATTTATCGATGATTTAAACAGCGGGGATGATCTTATTGTTTCCAGGATTGTTGAAAGCCCGCTGGAGCGGGACAGAACCTTCAGGTTATTGATCGAACCCGAAGTGATCATCTCCGGTGATACCTGCAGAAAAACCTCCGGCAGGGCCATTGCATGGATTGAAAAAGACAGCTCTTCCTCAACCCTTACTATCGGTGACCATATTGTAATGCAAAACAGATTCCGGGAGATTCGCAATCATGGCAATCCCTGGGAATTCAATTACAGACAGTATACTCAAATGCAGGGAATTTTCGGTGAGATATATTTGCCGAAAGATTCATGGTTCAGGCATGACGGGGCAGGCCGCAGCCAGGACATCCGGCTTTTCCCGGCGAAACTTCGGGATCATTTGCTCGATGTATTAAAGAACAGGGGCATTACTGGCAAGGAATATGCGGTTGCATCGGCCCTTTTGCTTGGATACAGACGAGCTCTGGATGATGAGACCCGGCAGGTGTATGCAGGATCGGGAGCAATGCATATTCTTGCTGTTTCGGGGTTGCATGTTGGAATATTGTACATTTTTCTTGCCTGGTTCGCCGGACTTTTCAGGAGCATTAAATATTATCCGGCAGCAACAGCTTTATTCATGATTGTTATTATCTGGTTCTATGCAATGCTTACCGGTCTCTCTCCCTCCGTAACCCGGGCGGCTACCATGTTTTCGTTTCTGGCATTTGCCCGTTCAATGAATAAAACGGCATTTACATTCAACACCCTGGCAACTGCTGCGTTGGTTCAGCTTATTGCAAATCCGTTCTCATTGTTCATGGTTGGTTTTCAGCTATCTTATCTGGCTGTTGCCGGAATTGTTTATTATCAGCCTGCTTTTTATTCCCTGCTCAATTTTAGGGGGTTAATAGGGGACAGGGTCTGGGCTTTGGTTTCCCTGTCATGTTCAGCACAGCTTCTGATATTTCCTTTGATAATTTATTATTTTAACCAGTTCCCTGTTTATTTTCCGGTCACAAACGTATTTGCAGTGCCCCTGGCCACGGTAGTTTTATACGGCGGACTTTCCCTGTTTCTTTTTTCTGCCGTTCCCTTTATGGGGTCGGTTTTTGCCTTTATTTTAAATTCAGCTCTTGTAATCCTGAATTTCATAACAACTCTTATTAGCAGCCTTCCTTATGCCACTATCACCGGGATATCAGCCAGTCTGCCACTATTGCTGATCATTTACGGGATAATACTGTGTGCAACCCTGTTTATTGCGTGGAAAAAAAGTGTATATCTGCACCTGGCATTTCTGTTGATAATTTCAGCTCTTGTTCTCAGGGCCGAAACAAAAATAAGGACCGCCGGGCAGAATATTTTTATTGTTTATAACAACAGGAATGTTTCCATGTATAACTTCATTTCAGGAAGAAACAATATAATTATTTCATCAGATAATGAACATGTGAGCGAAGGAACAATCCCCTGGTGTGCCGCCGGACCAGCCAGGCACTTGCGGGCCGGGGACCCGGGTATATTTTCACCCTCCGCTTTCTTTAACAATTTAGTCGCAACAGGACCGGAATTGTATCCGGCCTGTGGAAACCTTGTTTTTTTTGCAGGTTATACAATATACTTTGCCGGCCCGGAGAACAGGCCAGACATTAACGAAATCAGTG
>PWPZ01000191.1 GCA_003556985.1 Bacteroidota bacterium | reverse complement strand
GAGCCACTACAGGTTTTAATGTTTCCATAGATGCCGGAGCCGGCGAACAGCACGGTGAAGACCCCATGTTGCCGGAAAAACAGGAAAGCGTTGATTCCAGTGAAATAAGGATGAGGGAATTTCTGGAAAAGCAACATCTTTTCCTTATGGAGTCGGTCAGCGAAAGGGAATACCTGCGACCCGGAAGGAACAATGAGAAAGTTACGGCTTCCCGGGTAAGCGGATTCAGGGATCCTTCCTTTACCCTGCTTGCCACCCAGCTGCAGTCTTTTTCATTTTACGATGATTTTATTTCCCTGCTGGATAAGAATTATCTTAATCCCATCAGCAGGGGCAGCACATCCAGGTATTCATTTATTCTGGAAGACAGTATATTAACCGAACAAAACGATACTCTGTATATAATTTCTTTCAGGCCTTATCCCGGAAGGAATTTCGACGGACTGCAGGGGGTTGTTTACATAAATTCCAATCGGTATGCCGTGCAGAATGTAATTGCCGGGCCTTTTGAACCGCGGGGTATATTTAACATAAGAATACAGCAGAATTACCTTTTCGTAGATGACATGCAGTGGTTTCCGGCCGAACTTAATACTGATATAATTTTGGGGACCGGTGATGCCTCCTCGGGTTCTGGATCGCGGTATAATCTTGTTGGTGTAGGGAAATCTTATCTCTCAGATATTTTAATAGAGCCGGAGCTCCGAAGACGCCAATTCAATAACATTGAGCTTACCATCGCATCCGATGCGCACCGGCAGACTGATGAGTTCTGGAATCAGTACCGGGTGGAACCTCTTTCAAAGAGGGACAGGCATACATATCATGTGATTGACAGTATCGGGGAGGAAGTTAATCTTGACCGGTCGCTTCAGATCTTTGAAGCCCTGGCTACCGGCTATATTCCCTGGGGATTTGTAAATGTTGATTACAACAGTCTGCTTGACTATAATTTTTTCGAGGGTTTGCGTCCCGGTTTCCGTACCCTTACAAACCAGCGGGTATCAGACCGGTTTGCCCTGGGTGGGCATGTTGGATGGGGAACGCGTGACAGGGTTTTCAAATACGGGGGAGAAGCAGCTTTTAACCTTTCTATTCCCGCAGATGTTACCCTCGGATTTTCCTGGAGCAATGATGTTGAGGAGACGGGGTCATGGACCTTTTTGGAAGACCATTCCCTTTCATCCACCGAAAGTTACAGGAGGTTTCTGATAGGAAGAATGGACTACATTGAAAAATATGGCGCATCGCTGAGTTTCCGTTTTATGCGCTATTTCAGGAGTAATGTTTATTTTTCCTCATCCTTCATCCGCCCCGGCAATAATTACGTTTTTTTGCGTGACGGCGTGGAGCAGTATTCCTTCAGATTTCCCGAAGCCGGCGTTCAGTTAAGGTTTGCCTGGCGTGAAAAATTTATGCAAACACCCGGAGGCAACAGAATTTCAATGGGTACCGATTATCCCGTATTATGGTTTAACTATGGTCGCGGACTAAGGTTTGACGGTGGGTATGAATACACCCGTGTGCAGGCGCGACTGCACCAGAACTTTGTTACCCGGGGACTGGGGAGGACCTCAGTTACCGTTGAGGGGGGAATGGTAACGGGAGATGTGCCCCTGAATAAATTATATTCGGGAAAAGCCAGTTTCCGGTCTTTTTCGCTGGAGGCTGCAAACAGCTTCGGAACCATGCGGATGGATGAGTTTGTGTCAAGTGAGTTCGTTTCGCTGTTTTTCCGGCATAATTTTGAAAGTCTGCTATTCCGGTCAGGAAGTTTCCGGCCTTCGGTGATATTTGTTACGAACATCGGGTACGGGAAACTCACAAACGCCACGGATCACTTGTATATTCAACCAAAGTCACCTGAAAAAGGTTATTATGAATCGGGCTTGCTTTTCAACGATCTATACAGGAGATTATTTGCAGGCTATGGCCTGGGTATTTTGTACAGGTACGGACCCTATGCTTTTGATAACGAAATTGATAACTTTGCATTTAAATTAACGTTCAGTATGAGCCTGCGATAACCTGAACTGATAATAAAAATACATATGGCACACAAATCGGGATTTGTTAATATACTGGGAAATCCGAATGTCGGAAAATCGACCATAATGAATGCACTTGTGGGCGAAAACCTCTCAATCATCACCTCCAAAGTCCAGACTACCCGTCACCGTATCATGGGAATAGTGAACGGAGAGGATTTTCAGATCATTTATTCCGATACTCCGGGAATAATAAAACCCAATTACAAACTCCACGAATCGATGATGAGGTTTGTAAACAATGCTCTTACCGATGCCGATATCATCATGTATGTTACCGAAATCGGCGAGGATATAGCGCCTGAAAACGAATATCTCAACAAATTAGCCACCCTGCCGGTGCCCGTAATATTACTGATAAATAAGATCGACCTGGCCATAAGCCAGGAAGAGGTGGAACGGCTCATTAAAAAATGGCAGGAGGCACTGCCGCAAGCAATTGTGATACCATTGTCGGCCAAAGAGAAGTTCAATATCAATGCGGTTTTTGATAAAGTGCTTGAATTGTTGCCCGAATTTCCGCCTTATTATCCCAAGGATGCATTAACCGATAAATCGGAACGCTTTTTTGCCTCCGAGATCATCCGTCAGAAGGTACTGCTTAACTATCAGAAGGAGGTTCCCTATTCGACCGAGGTTGAAATAGAAGAATTCAAAGATGAGGATATTTTGCGTATAAGGGCGATTATAAATGTTATGCGAGATACCCAGAAAGGCATCATAATAGGGAAACAGGGTGCAGCATTAAAAAAAACGGCAACTTCGGCAAGACTGGAGCTGGAGAAATTTTTCGGGAAAAAGGTCTTTCTCGAAACCTTTGTCAAAGTAAACAAAGACTGGCGGGAAAAGGATCATCAGCTCAGGAGGTTCGGTTACAAATAGCGGAGAAGTAGCAGAATGATCATCAGCTCAGGAGGTTCGGTTACAAAAAGGAGAGAAGTCATAGGTTGAACGGGCTTCATCAGGATAAAAACAGGTTAATCAAGTCTATATTCATTTAATTTATACAGATGAGTCATATTGTTGCAATAGTTGGAAGGCCCAATGTGGGGAAATCGACATTGTTCAACCGTTTATGCGGTGAGAGAAAAGCCATAGTTGATGAGCTTTCGGGTGTGACCCGGGATCGACACTACGGGAAATCGGACTGGAACGGAAAGGATTTTTCAATCATAGATACCGGAGGGTACATTACCAGTTCAGATGATGTTTTTGAGAGCGAGATCCGTCGGCAGGTGATACTTGCTATCGAAGAGGCCGATTCGGTTCTGTTTGTGGTTGATGTAATGAGCGGCATAACCGATCTGGATGAAAAAATTGCTGGCCTGCTGAGAAAAAGCCAAAAGAGATCAATGGTGGTTGTGAATAAGGTTGACAATTCGGAAAGATATTTTGAGAT
>PWPZ01000144.1 GCA_003556985.1 Bacteroidota bacterium | reverse complement strand
CGCCCGGGATTGCCTGAGAAGATGGGCAGTAAGGGCTGACACCGATGTTTTTCCATGTGTCCCTGCCACCGCAATGCTCCGGGCGTCGTTTACCAGCTCTCCCAGGAGCTTCGATCGCTTGACGACCCTGTAGCCGCCTTCAATAAAAAACTGCAGTATATTATTATCAGGGGGAATGGCGGGGGTGTAAACGACCAGAACCTTTTCCCCTTCATTATTCTGAAGAAACCCTGCCGGTACTGATCCTGTATCGTCATGGTAGGTAATTTCAATTCCCTCCTTCTCAAGTTTGCCCGTCAGTGGCGTGGGGGTCAGATCGTAACCTGCCACCATTTTGCCGTGCATATTGAAATATCTGGCCAGGGACGACATTCCAATGCCTCCTATCCCTATGAAATATAACATATGTACTCTATCTGTCAGCAACTTTTTCTTTTTTAGCAAGTTTTAGAATTTCCCGGGCTATTATCCCGGCCGAATCGGGTATTGCCATATCCGATATATTTTTTTTCAATTGTGCGAGCCGCTTATTGTTTTTGGCAAGACTGAGGACCAGGGGGACAAGCTCAGCCTGACAATCCTGGTCCCTAACCATTACGGCGGCATCGCGTTCAATAAGGGCCGTGGCATTACTGGTCTGATGATCTTCCGCCACATTGGGAGAAGGAACAAGTATGACGGGCTTCCCGGTTACGCTCAGCTCCGATATGGTTCCCGCTCCCGCCCTGGAAACCACCATGTCGGCAGCTGCATAGGCCAGATCCATCCTTGTAATGAATTCATAAACATGGATGTTCTTGCAATCTTCTTTTTCCAAAAGCCCCGCAGCATTACTATAACCGCTTACCCCGGTTTGCCAGATAAGTTCTATCCCGCTATCCTTTATTAATCCGATATTGCCGGAAATAGCACTGTTAATACTGCCGGCACCTATACTTCCGCCAACCGCCAGGATGACCTTTTGCTTCCCTGAGATCCCGAAAAAAGAAACGGCTTCATCGCGTTTTCCCGAAAGATCAAGCAGATCACGTCTGACTGGATTGCCGGTAAGCATTATCTTGTCTTTCGGAAAGTAAGCCTCCATCCCTTCATAGGCCACACAGATCTTTGCTGCTTTTTTTGCCAGCAGCCTGTTTGTGACCCCCGCGTAGGAATTCTGCTCCTGGATCAATACAGGGATCCCCTTTGAAGAAGCAACCCTCGCCACCGGTCCGCTGGCATAGCCCCCAACCCCCACCACGACATGCGGCCTGAATTTGTCTATGATCCTTCCTGCTTTAATCATGCTGAGCAGTAAATAATAAAGAAAAAATATGTTTTTATACAGTGGTTTTCTCTGAAAGCCCCTTACCGGAAGTCCGCTGATATTATATCCTGCGGCAGGCACCTGCTGCATTTCCATTTTATGTTCAGCACCAACAAAAAGGATATTTATATCCTTCTCTTTTTCCCGCAAAGCGTTGGCAATGGCTATTGCCGGGAATACGTGCCCCCCGGTACCACCTCCGCTTATTATCACATTAGTCCTGCTGTTCATCATATCCATTTTCAACTTCTGGTTGCAGGGAGTCGTTATTTTGCTTTACTCCTCTGCTTACACTTAATATTATTCCCAGTGCGATACTTGTAAAGACCAGTGACGAACCACCCATGCTTACCAGAGGCAGTGGCTGCCCGGTAACGGGCAGCAGGTTAACAACCACTGCCATATTTATAAGAGCCTGCATCACAATACTCAGCGTCAGGCCGAAAGCAAGAAAAGCAGGGAAAGTCCGCGAGCTTCGCCTGACTATTAGTCCGGCCCTGTAAAAAAGCCAGAGATAAAAGAACAAAACCACTATCCCCCCGATAATACCATATTCCTCGATTATGATAGCGTAAATAAAATCAGAATAGGGATGGGGCAGGAAATTTCTCTGGGAGCTGTTACCAGGACCCTTCCCCACCAATCCCCCTGTGGCAATTGCAATCTTCGACTGTTCAACCTGATAGTTTCCTTCGCCAGACTGGGAAGCAAAGCTTTCAATCCGGTTCTGCCATGTTCCGAGTCGGCCTTCGGAATTGCTGTACAGGGCAATGGCGACGAATATAGCCCCAAACAGCAAGCCGGTACCTGCCAGCGCAAAAAGATAACGGGCATTGACCCGTCCTATAAACATCAGGATCATACAGGTAGCAAAAAGGATGATCGAGGTGGAAAGGTTGGCCGGCATAATCAATCCGCAAACAACAAGGACCGGGATTAGAATACGGAAGAAAGAATCCTTATGGTCTTTTACATAATATTGCTTCCGGGAAAGGAGTCTTGCCAGATACATCAAAAGGGAGAGCTTTGCAAAATCACTGGTTTGAATGGTAAAACCAAGTCCGGGCAGGGTAAGCCATCTTGCAGCTTCATTAATTGTGGTACCCATTAACAGGGTTATGCATAAAAGAATTATGGAAGTAAACAGAAACAGCTGGGAAAGCCGTGAGTAGAATTTATAGGGAATCATATGAGTTATAAATATGATGCCCAGGCTTACCAGCATAATAGAGGAATGCTTAAGTATATAGTAGGCTGTATTGCCTCCCTGGAACCTGTAGGCAAGGGTTCCCGTTGAACTGTAAACGGCAAGCAGAGAAACAATTGAAAGAAAGATGATCACTGCCCAGATCACTTTGTCCCCCTTTAAATATCTGAATGCTTCTGTCATTTAAATGATTTTTACAGATTCCTCACGCAGTTTTTAAATTGACGTCCGCGATCTTCATAATTCTCAAAAAAATCAAAACTTGCACAGGCAGGCGAGAGAAGCACGGTATCACCGTTATTTGCCAGATAATATGCCGATCTCACAGCTTCCTGCATTGATGAAGATTCAACAATTGTGGAAACAGCACCGGAAAAGGCATTGATGATCTTGGAATTGTCTTTTCCAAGACATACTATGGCACGTACCTTTTCCCGTACCAGCCGGTCGAGAGCCGAATAATCATTTCCCTTGTCAATCCCACCGGCTATCCACACAACTTTGTTATTCATACTCTCCAGCCCGTACCATGTTGAATTGACATTCGTAGCCTTGGAATCATTGATAAATTCAATCCCGCGAATTTTCAAAACCGGCTCAAGCCTGTGTTCAATGCCCTGAAAATCCGACAGACTTTCCCTTATCACTTCCTTTCTAATCCGGAGTAATTGTCCCGCAATGCCGGCGGCCATTGAATTGTAAATATTGTGCTTCCCTTTTAATGCAAGTTCTTCCAATGCCATTTCAATATTATTATTTTGTGATGTTATGATCATTTTATCGTTTTCGGTATAAGCTCCGGGCTGGTGTTTTGTAGTAAGTGAGAATGGGTAATGCCGGGCACTGGTTTTCCCTTCAGTTATTTCCCTGTGTAAAATCTCATCATCGCTGCACCAGATAAAGGAATCATTTTCGCCGAGATTTTTAATGATCCTGAGTTTTGAACCTATATATCCTGAAATATCATTATCATATCTATCCAGGTGATCAGCAGTAATGTTCAGGAGGATCGCAATATCGGGCTTAAAGCTTGTAATTCCGTCAAGCTGGAAACTGCTTAGCTCGAGACTGTAATACTCATGATCCTGTTCGGCAACCATTCTGGCAAAGCTGTTTCCGATATTCCCGGCAAGTCCGGCATTCAGTCCGGCTTTTTTCATCATATGGTGTATAAGTGCCGTGGTAGTGGTTTTTCCGTTACTTCCTGTAATACAAACCTTGAAAGCGTCTGTGAACCTTCCTGCAAATTCTATTTCGGATATCACCGGCAATCCATTACCGGCAGCAAACCTTACCACAGGAGCAGAATCCGGGATGCCGGGGCTTTTAATTACTTCACCGGCCCCTACCAGCAAGTCCTGTCTATGCCCTCCCTCTTCAAAAGGAATGTTGTAATCTTCAAGCAGATCGCGGTATTCCTTTTTCAGCATGCCGTCATCGGACAAAAACACATCTAAGCCCCTGGTTTTTGCCAGCACGGCTGCACCTGCCCCGCTTTCTCCCCCGCCAAGTATGATTATCCGTTTGCTCATTTGTTCTGTTGATTATCTTATTTTAAGAGTTACCACCGCTATTACCGCCAGCAACACCCCTACTATAAGGAACCGGGTAACGATCTTGGGTTCCGGATAGCCCATCAGCTGATAGTGATGGTGCAGCGGTGCCATCAGGAATACCCGTTTTCCTTCACCATATTTCCTTTTTGTATATTTAAAATAGCCTACCTGAATGACTACCGACAGACTTTCGACGAAAAATATTCCGCACAAAATAGGGATCAACAATTCCTTTCGTATAAGGATTGCAAATACTGCGATAATACCCCCAATTGACAAGCTGCCGGTATCGCCCATAAAAATCTGGGCGGGATAGGAATTGTACCACAAAAAGCCGATCGTGGCCCCGATAAAAGCGGCCATGAAAATCACCAGCTCACCTGTGAATGGTATATACATTATATTCAGGTATTCAGCATATATTATGTTCCCCGACAGGTAGGCAAGTATTCCCAGGGTAATACCGATAATGGCAGAAAGACCAGTAGCCAGCCCATCCAGTCCGTCGGTCATGTTAGCACCATTAGAAACGGCGGTAACAATGAGGATTATGGCAGGAATGAATATGAGCCAGCTCCAGTTCTGGGCTTTATCGCCGAGAAACCACAGAAGCGATGCATAATCAAACTCATTATCCTTGAAAAAAGGGATGGTTGTTTTGGTGTTCTTTACGTCAACAGTAACATATGCGGGAACTTCCCCCGGAAGTTCATCTTCCCTCACTTCCATCATAGGTTCGCCGGTTGGCAACATAACTTTTTCCCTTACAATAACACTTTCACTGAAAAGCATGGCGACCCCCACAATCAGTCCTATGCCCACCTGTCCCAGAACCTTGAACCATCCGCTCAGGCCTTTCTTGTCCTTTTTGAACACCTTGATATAATCATCTGCAAAACCCACCGCCCCCAGCCAGATGGTGGTTATCAGCATAAGTATTATATATATGTTGGTAAGATCACCAATGAGCAAAATGGGGATAATTATAGAAATCAGGATAATTATTCCTCCCATTGTAGGGGTTCCCTTTTTTTCAATCTGTCCCTCAATACCCAGATCTCTCACGGTTTCTCCGATCTGCTTCCTGGTAAGAACGTTAATGATTCGCTTGCCGAACAAAAGTGAAATCAGCAAAGAGAGTATCACAGCCATAGATGCCCTGAAGGAGATAAAATAAAACACTCCCGCTCCCGGAAAATCAAGGTCCTGTAACCAGTCAAAAAGATAATAGAGCATTGGTTTATATTGATTTTAATTATTTTTTATCATTGTCTTTTTTTGTAATACTCCTGATTTTTGGTTTTTACCGTTTGCTCCGGATATTTTTTGTTCCCGTTTACCCCGGATATTTTTATTTGTTTATAATGTAATGCTGTTTATAATACACTGGTCTGCAATTCTTGATATTGTAATTGGCAATTGTATCAGGTTCCGGCGCCGGGCAAACCAAAAACCGATCTGATAACCTCCCTGTCATCAAAATGATGTCTTACTCCATTCACTTCCTGGTAGGTTTCATGACCTTTTCCGGCCACCAGCACTAAATCTCCGGGGCGGGCCAGCAGACACGCCGCTTTGATCGCTTCTTTCCTGTTTGTTATGCAAACCACCCTGTCGCGCAATACCTCCTCTACCCCTTCAAGCATTTCATTGATTATTTTTTCGGGATCTTCCGTTCGGGGATTATCGGAGGTAATTATTACCCGGTGGCTTTTTTCTGCAGCAATCTTTGCCATCAGGGGTCTTTTATCCCTGTCGCGGTCACCACCCGCCCCGGTCAGGGTAATAAGCTGCTGACCGGCACCAAGTAACTGCCTTGCTGCTTCGATCACATTTTCAAGGGCATCAGGGGAATGAGCGTAATCTACAATCGCAGTAACATTGCCCGTCGACCTGATTGTTTCAAACCGGCCTTCCACGGGGGCAAGCGAGCTGATGACCCTTAGTACATCATCGCCGGGTGCCCCGAGCAATACTCCCCCGGAATATACGGCAAGGATATTGTAAGCGTTGAATCCTCCGATAAAGCTCGTCCATACTTCTTTTCCGTCGACCGAAAGAAGCATTCCTTCAGGATGCATTTCCCTGATACTTCCCCTGAAATCGGTCATTGACTTCAGGGCGTAGGTTTTTACAGCCGCTTTGGTATTCTGTACCATAAAGCCGGCATTACGGTCGTCTTTATTGATCAGCGCAAATGAGCCTTTGTCAAGTATATCGAAAAAATGCTTCTTCGCTTTCAAATAGTCAGGGAACGTACCATGATAATCAAGATGATCATGGCTTATATTGGTAAATATGCCTCCGGCAAAATGCAGTCCGGCAATACGTTGCTGAACAAGCGCGTGACTGCTTACTTCCATGAAGCAGTGGGTGCATCCGTAATTTATCATTTCCGAAAAAAGCCAGTTCAGCTTTACGGGATCCGGAGTGGTGTGGGTGGCATCCAGCTTCCGGTCGCCGACAAAGTAATTTATTGTCGATATTAATCCGGTTTTATGACCGAGCCTGGTGAAAAGCTGGTAAAGCAGGGTTGCGGTTGTGGTTTTGCCGTTTGTGCCGGTAATACCCGTCAATCGCAATCTTCGCGAAGGGTGGCCCCAGAACGCTGAAGCCATGAGGCCGAGTGCAAGCGCGCTGTTTTTCACCTTAACAAATACAATATTGCTGTCGGTGTTTTGGGGAAGCTCTTCACAGACCACTGCCCTTGCTCCCGATGCTATTGCCTTATCAATAAAATCATGGCCGTCACTTATCGTTCCCCGTATAGCAAAAAACAGGCTGCCGGCAACAACCTTACGTGAATCGGATTCAAGATTGACAATATCAATACCAGGATTCCCCAGTATTGCAAGGTAATCGATCTCTTCAAGTATTTTAGCCAGCTTCTGCACGATAAAATTTTAATTTATACTCATTTCCAAAACAATCTTCTGGCCGGGTCTTGTCAATGTGCCCGGCTGCAGTGACTGGGAATTGACTTTCCCCCTGCCCTTCGCCTCAACCTGCAGTCCGTTATTTTCAAGCAGATACAGTGCATCCATAAGGGTCATATCAACCACATCAGGCACGAACTCCGGCATAATTGTCCTCTCCCGCAAATCAACAACCGAATCGAGCCTTGCAGTCGACACCCAGTCCGTCGTCATTCCGTTATCATTATAGGGAACTTTAAAATGGCGGAATACCCTTGCCAGATCAGGCTTATTGCCGGATTTGGAAAAAGGCGGATCATAGGTTATGATTCCTTCAGTTGTAACAGGCTCATGCATATCCAGGCTTGTGGCATAAACCTTGTCTGCTATCTCCCTGAATATAGGACCGGCAACAAGATTACCGTAATAAACATTATTGGAAGGTGAATTAACCACCACTATACATGAATAACGGGGATTATCAGCAGGAAAATAGCCTACAAATGTTGCCTGGTGACTTACCAGAGAATTCATTTTATAACCGTATTTCTCGTTGGCAATCTGGGCGGTTCCTGTTTTGCCGGCAATTTTGTAGTTGGCGTTACTCAGATTTATGGCTGTTCCCGATTCAACAACTCCTTCAAGAATTTTCCTGGCACTTTTTATGGTGGAAGCAGAACCTACAGAGGGATTGATAACTTCAACGGGGAATTCCTCAACAATATTCCCGTGATATTGCAGCGCACTTACGAATCTGGGTTTTACCATTTTCCCGTTATTGGCTATCGCATTGTAAAAGGCGAGTATCTGCAGGGGAGTCATTCTGACCTCATAACCTATTGACATCATTGGCAATGAAATTCCCGACCAGAATTTATCGCCGGGATATTTTATATCGGGAGCCCCTTCTCCCCGTATCTCAACACCTGTTTTTTCATTCAGGTTCATGCGATACAGGTGATTTATAAAATCTTTCTCCCTTTCGCCGTAAAACTGGTCAATTATTTTAGCAATGCCGACATTTGACGACATCTCAAAAACCTCCTGCACAGTAATTTTCCCATATCCTCCCCTGCGAACGTCAGATATACGCTGATCATAAAAATATATTTCGCCGTTACCCGTATCTATAGTGTCTTCAAGATTTATATAACCATCTTCCAGGGCAGTCATTAATGACATCAGTTTAAAGGTTGATCCGGGCTCTGTGCTTTCACCCAGTGCGTAATTGTAGGTTTCCGAATACGCTCCCCTGCTGTTCCTCTCAAGGTTGGCAATGGCCTTTATGTCGCCGGTCTGCACTTCCATAAGGATTGCAGTACCATGGTGTGCCCTGTGGGCCTGCAGTTGCCGCATCAGGGCATTGGTCGCCACATCCTGGATATCTATATCGATTGTAGTGACAACATCTATTCCGTCACGGGGCTCAACCTCATTGCGGTCATTTACAGGCATCCATGCATTGCCCGATATCCTTTGCATCAGTTTCAATCCGACCACTCCGCGCAGATAATGATCATAGGCCCCTTCAATTCCTACTACATTACCTGATTCACCTTTGGTAGTATAGCCAATAGTTCTTGATGCAAGATTGGAATGGGGCTGAATGCGTTGATTATCCTGAATAACAATAAGTCCCCCGGTATTCCGGCCAAGCCTGAACAGGGGAAATTTTTTAAGCTCCTTTAGCTGGTCATAAGACACCCGTCGCTGCAGCAGATGGAACCTCTTCCCCTCCTGCCGGGCTTTCACAAGTTCCGAGCGGTAGGCCGGAGCAGATTTATCGCGAAACATTTGTGCCAGGGCAATACAAAGGGAGTCAATATTATTATTAAAAAGGCGGTCGGTCAGCCCGGCCGCACGCAAGTCCAACCTTATCTCATAATAGGGCATCGATGTGGCCAGCAGACGATTTCCTGATGCGTATATATCACCACGATTAGGCTCTATGGTAATATCACGAATGGTCATGCGGCTGGCCTTTTCCTGCCATGCGGAGCCCTCGGCAAACTGAATATAGAGTAACTTCCCGATTATCATAACGGCAAATACAACTATACCGACGTATACAAGTGCAACTCTCCACAATATGTCTTCCTTTAACGACATAATTATCTTCTTCGTTTACCGGTTATTATCTTTTTGGGGGGATCGACCGATTCGACCAGATCCATATTGCTCCTTCTCAGCAGCTTCAATACTTCCGACTGCCTGCTTAAATGCATAAGCTCGGCCGAAACAGTTATTGCCTCTGCACGGAGTTCTTTTATCTCCGCCTGTAGTTCGCCGGATCTTCTCACCAGCTTTTCAGCATGGTAGCGGTTACCGATATACAGAATAGCCAAAAGGGTGAGGAAGATAATAAAAGGCAGCTGCTTCAGCACAAACTCGCGGACCAGGACGCTGCCATCAATAAAATCCTTTACGGAGCTGCCCCTGGATTCGGGCTTTTTTTCCGGCCTTTCATCAATGAATTCAACATTATTTTCATCAATTTCCATATCTCCAGCAAATATTTAATTCCTTTTTGCAATTCTCATTCGTGCACTTCGTGCCCGTTTGTTGTTTTCTATCTCCTCACTGCCAGGTACAATCACTTTCCTGGTTACCGGTTCAAGTGGGGCCAGGGTATTGCCAAAAAAATCCTTTTCCAGAATCCCCTCCGGATTCCCTGTTCGCATAAAATTCTTCACTATCCTGTCTTCCAGCGAATGATACGATATAACCACCAGTCTCCCGTCTCTTTTAAGGCTCACCGGAACCTGCATCAACATTTGCCTGAGAACTTCCAGCTCCTTGTTAACCTCAATTCTCAGGGCCTGGAATATCCTGGCAAGATATTTATTTTCCTGCCTGGCTGGTATGCACGATGAAATAGTTTTAAGAAATCCCGGTATGTCTTGAAAAGGCTCTTTTTCACGCGCTACCGTAACTGTACGTACTACTTTCCCGGTGTTTGGTATTTCGCCGTAATCTCTCATTATCCTGTGCAATTCCTCAGCACTGTATGTATTGAGAACTTCGAGAGCGGTAACTTTTGCATCCCTGTTCATCCTCATGTCAAGCTGGCCTGAGGTCCTGAAAGAGAACCCCCGTTCGGGAACATCAATATGGTGGGATGATATGCCAAGATCGGCAAGAATTCCATCCACCAGGTCAATTCCGTAATATTTTAAGAAATTTCGGAAAAACCTGAAGTTGCTTCTGACAAAAATAAACCTGCTGTCAGTTATCTTTCCTGCCTCGGCAGCAGCATCTGCATCCTGGTCAAAAGCAATGAGCCGCCCCTCACCAAGTCGGGAAAGTATTGCCCTTGAATGACCGCTGCCACCAAAGGTTAGGTCCGCATAGATACCATCCGGCCGGATATTCAGCCCTTCAATACTCTCTTTTAAAAGAACCGGTTCATGATAAACCATGGCTTAAGTATTACTGTCGGCATCGCCCATGATTTTTTCTGCAAGCATGGCGAAATTATCGGCCTCTTCCGTTTCTACATTATACCGCTCCTTACTCCATACTTCTATTTTCCCATCCTGACCGGCCATCACCACCTCTCCGTCAATTCCGGCTATATCCAGAAGCCGTCTGGGAATAAGTATCCTGTTGCTCGCATCAAGAATCACTTCGGCAGTACCCTTGTAAAATCCACGCAGAAACTTGCTGTGCTCCTTATTATAGGGATTTATCCTTGACCTGATAATGGCGTTCTGACGGTCCCATTCATCCATTGGGTACATGACGAGGCACTTTTCAAATACATCCTTCTTGATCACGAATTTATCCATAGCTGCCGCAGGCATCTGCCTTTTAAAGGCCGACGGAAGAATCACCCTTCCTTTTGCATCAACTCTGCATGTATAATCGCCTATGAATGTCGCCATAATGTCAGCTTTGAATAGGTAAAAATAAGCAATTTTTATCCACATTCAACCACTTCACTCCATTTTTCTCCACTTTGTTAATAACTTTTTAATCAATTCAAACTATTTAGCCTGCTCATCTTCGGAGAGGTCTTTCTAATGACTATCTATTTTCAAGACCTGCAATTAATTGAAATAGCTTTAACCATAAATCTTTTTCATCTGTCTGTGTGTAATTTGACTGCGTCGATTTTTCATGTAACCAACTTACATTTTGCTATTTTCTTCAGATGGAAAATTGACTTCGTCGATTTTACATGCAGTATTCAATACTTTGTTGAGTATTTTCAAGATGGGAAATTGACCTGAAGGTCGATTTCCCATGCGGTATAATTGCTCTTTTTGCTATTTTCTTCAGATGGAAAATTCAGATAAAAAAAATTCATGTACATTTGCAAATAATCACAATGTACCATGGCAGAAGAACAACTCCAAAAGCCGGAAATCATAGATGTGGATGCCATATTCAGGAAGAAGAATCCAAATCTATACAAATTTATCCCGGGTGTTATTCTTGGTTATATTAAGCGAACTATACACCAGGATGATTTAAACGAAATTCTGACAAAGCACCACGACAAGTACGGCCTCGATTTTATCAGAAATTCCCTTGAAACATTTGGTATTACATATACCGTTACCGGCGAGGAAAATATTCCCCGTAAAGGAAGGTATATATTTGTTTCAAATCATCCTCTGGGGGGACTGGATGGTATGGTTTTCATGGACCTTATAGGTAAATACCATAAAAACGTCAAATTCATAGTAAATGACCTGCTGCTCAATCTTAAAAACCTGGAGCCAATTTTCATACCCGTAAACAAACATGGCCGGCAGTCGACCGAATATGTCAAAAGGATCGAGGAGGTATACAAATCAGATGCCCAGATCCTTTATTTTCCTGCAGGTTTATGTTCGAGAAAAAAGAAAGGAGAAATCACAGATCTGGAATGGAAAAAAAATTTCATCAGAAAGGCAGTGGAGCACAAACGTGATATCGTACCGGTTCATTTTGATGGCCAAAATTCTTCTTTTTTCTATAATCTTGCCAATTTCCGGCAAAAGATTGGTATAAAGGCAAACATTGAAATGTTTTACCTCGCCGATGAGATGTTCAGGCAAAAAAACCAAAAGATTCACGTAACAGTGGGTCACCCATTGTCATACAGCACCCTTGACAAATCCAAAACCCCTGCACGCTGGGCCCAGGAGATCAGGGATACTGTTTACAGTTTGAAACAAACACCGGTATAAGCCGGCACACGTGAATGATTACCGCAAAAATACAAATACAAGAAATTATTCTAACTTTTTGAGAATTCCGTTCGAAAAAGTATTATTTTAGCGGCGAAAGGCCGAGTGCTAAAATATTAATAAATGAAACCTATCATATCTCCTGTTGGTGCCGACAAAATTGAAAAAGAGCTTGATCATTCCAAGTTTGTGCGAAAAACCAATAATGGTGGAAACGAACTTTACATAGTCGATCATTTTAACGCGCCCGACATTATTGCAGAAATAGGAAGGCTACGTGAACTTAGCTTCAGGCAAGCCGGTGGAGGGACAGGTAAAAGCGCCGACCTGGACGATTTCGATACCTCCGAAGATCCCTACCGGCAACTTATAGTCTGGGACCCGAAACACAGGGAAATACTGGGGGGCTACAGGTTTTACCTGCCTCCTGCCGACAAGCCGGTTAACCCCGGAAGTTTTGCTACTTCCAGGCTGTTTCATTTTTCTGAGCAGTTTACAGCCGAATACCTTCCTTACCTTATAGAACTCGGGAGGTCATTCGTCCAGCCCGCGTACCAGTCCACTGCCCGCGCCAGAAAAGGATTATTTGCGCTTGACAATCTCTGGGACGGTCTGGGGGCAATTATGGTAGATAACCCGAAAATGAAATACTTCTTCGGCAAAGTCACTATGTACCAGAAGTTCAATAAAGAGGCAAGAAACATTATACTTTATTTCCTGCAAAAATATTTTCCCGATCCCGACCGTCTAATATGGCCCAAGGAACCTCTGTCACTGGATATTGACAAGCCCAAACTGGAAAGAATACTGGAGGGCAATAATTACCAGGAAGACTACAAAATTCTTTCCCAGTTTGTAAGAAGCCATTCCGAAGTAATTCCTCCGCTTATAAATGCATATATGAACCTGTCGCCATCAATGAAGGTTTTTGGAACCGTTTTGAATCCGGGTTTCGGGAACGTCGAAGAAACGGGGATTATGATAACTATGAGTGACCTTTATGAGAAAAAGGTACTGAGACACGTATCCACCTACCAGAGAGTCAAGTATTATATCCGTAAAAAGAAAAGATAACATTTCCGGCCTCTGCCTTCCGGAGATTCTGAAGAAACCTGATCAGGCACTTCCCCTGCAGTCGGAGGCAACATTGCAATATTCCGTTAATGCCCGGCACTTTTGGAATCAGGCCGGCAGGATAAGCCGTTTTTTCAAAAGAGGAATGTTTTGTCAGTAAGAACGCTGGTTACGGG
>PWPZ01000012.1 GCA_003556985.1 Bacteroidota bacterium | reverse complement strand
CGAATTTGACTGGAACGCCGACCTGAACGAAGCTTCCAATGATGTCAGGGATGCCATCGATCTTGTATATGGTTTCCTTCCTGAGGAAGTTGAACGGCCAACCATATTCAAATTCGATCTGAGTATGATCCCTATTCTTTTTTATGCCATAACCGCTGAAGAAAGTTACCCGGGGCTCGGTAAGATCCTGGATGAGCGGATAATCAATCCCCTCAACCGGATCGAAGGTATAGGGTCGGCAGGTCTCATGGGCTCACCCCAGAGAAGGATATATGTTGAGGCCGATCCTGTTAAACTTGCGGGATACAACCTCACCATAGAGCAGCTGGGCAATGCCATCCGGTCGGAAAACATGAACATGCCCTCGGGAAATATCCGGATGGGCATGATGGATTACCAGCTCCGTGTTGAGGGTGAGTTTACCGAGAGCTATGAGATGAATAACCTGGTAGTGGGAAATTTCCAGGGCCGCTCGGTCTTTCTCAGAGATGTTGCCCAGGTAAGCGATACCTTGAGGGATCTGACTGTTGATGAAAGAATTGACGGTCAGCAGGGGGTTCGGTTAATGGTCATGAAACAGTCCGGTGCCAACACTGTTACCGTGGCAAGGGATGTTAAAAATGCAATCGCGGAACTCCAGAAGGACCTTCCCCCCGATATCGTGGTACGGGAAATAATTGATACATCAGTGTTTATTAGCGATTCCGTAAGCAACCTTTCACAGACCATGCTCTGGGCGCTCTTCTTTGTGATTCTGGTGGTATTGTTCTTCCTGGGTAAATGGAGGGCAACCTTTATAGTGATACTTACCATACCTATATCATTGATAGTTTCATTCATATACCTGTTTGTAACCGACGGCTCGCTCAACGTAATATCGCTTGCATCCCTTTCCATTGCACTGGGGATGGTTGTGGATGATGCCATCGTGGTACTGGAGAACATTTCGCGCCATATAGAGCGCGGCACCAGTCCACGCGAAGCAGCCATTTATGCCACAAACGAGGTATGGCTTTCGGTAATAGTCACCACCCTGGTTGTTGTTGCCGTCTTTTTCCCCTTAACCCTGGTTTCCGGCATGACCGGCGTTCTGTTCAGTCAGCTGGGCTGGATCGTCACCATAACCGTAAGTGCCTCTACCATTGCAGCCATAACTTTGACGCCAATGCTCGCTTCACAGCTTCTTGAACTGAAGAAAAGAGTTGAAAAGCCCGGCCGGTTCAGTCACAATAAAACAATTGAACCTTTTTTGGCATGGCTTGACGGATTTTATGAAAAGACCCTTCGTGTTTCCCTCAGGAATAAAAAGAAAGTGGTTCTGGTGGGGATTGCCGTTTTTATCGGCTCACTGTTTTTGCTCGGAATGATTAGCACTGATTTTATGCCCGAATCGGATGAAAGCAGGCTTAACGCCACCCTTGAATTAACTACCGGACTGAGGGTGGAGGAGACTATGAAAGTCGCCCGGGAGCTGGAGAATATGATCAGTGAAAGATATCCCGAGGTGCAGCTGATGGCTGTTTCTTCCGGTTCGGATGATGCCGGGGGGATATCTGCCCTTTTTAGCCAGAGAGGGCCTAACTCTATTGATATAACTATGAGGTTGCTACCTGTATCCGAAAGAAGCCGTTCGGTATGGGAAATTGCCGATGACCTGCGCCGGCAAATGGAGCTGATCCCCGAAACTGTTGAATATTCCGTTACAACTTCAGGAGGCGGTTTCGGATCCAATACCGTCGATGTCGAGATATACGGATTTGATTTTAACGTAACCGGTGATCTGGCCCATCAGATAAGAGATGCCATCAATGCCATTCCCGGGGCCGAAGATGTCCAGATAAGCCGTAAGGATGACCGTCCGGAGCTGCAGGTTGTTCTTGACAGGAGCAAACTTGCTGAGCAAGGGCTCAATACCGCAATGGTTTCATCTGCCATCCGTAACCGCGTTACAGGAATGACTGCTTCCATGTTAAGGGAGGAGGGAGATGAGTATGACATTATAGTCAGATACACGGAAGACAGCCGGAGCACCATATCTGATATTGAATCCCTGGTGCTGACAAATGCAATGGGCAGCCGGATATCTCTCGGTGAAATTGGCCGGGTCGATGAGTACTGGAGCCCCCCGAACATCGAAAGAAAAAGCCGTGAAAGGATTGTAACTGTTTCTGCAGTACCTTCAGGGATTTCACTGGGTGATCTTGCACAGGAAATAAACAGTGTTATCTCTTCAATCGATGTTCCGCCCGGGATTATGGTTAATGTGGGCGGTGCTTATGAAGATATGGCAGAAGGATTCATGGATCTGGGTCTGCTGTTATTGATCAGCATAATACTGGTGTTCCTGGTAATGGCTTCCCAGTTTGAATCGTTTGTAATGCCGTTTGTGATTATGATTTCCATCCCCTTCTCCTTTACCGGTGTTATACTTGCCCTGTTTATAACAAACACCACGCTAAGCATTATAGCGGCGCTTGGGGCAGTGCTTTTAATCGGTATTGTTGTTAAAAACGGCATTGTTCTTGTTGATTACATCAACCTGATGCGCGACAGGGGTCATCCGCTTAATGAGGCAATTGCCATATCCGGCAAGCTTAGGCTTCGTCCTGTCCTGATGACAGCCGCTACCACCATACTTGCCATGCTTCCGCTGGCTCTCAGCAGGGGAGAGGGTTCGGAGATATGGAGCCCGATGGGGATTTCTTTAATCGGGGGATTGGTTTTTTCAACCATGGTAACCCTTATACTGGTGCCTGTTATCTATGGAATATTCTCCCGCAGGGGTGAAAGGGACCGTATACAGAAGATCCGGAACAAATTTACATTTATGAACGGAGGTGACGGCAGCTGACCAGGAGGCTTGCATGGTTTATTCGTGCATTTTTGTGTTACTGGTAACATGCGGGTCTCATCTGACCTAAATTAAAAGAGAATATGAAAGCAGTAATGATAGTATTCAATCAGGCAAGTACCGAAAGGGTTGAGTTTATATTTGACCGCCTGAAAATAAATGGTTATACCTGGTGGAGCGAGGTCAAGGGCCGGGGCTCGGAAACTGGCGATCCCCGGATGGGAACCCACACCTGGCCGGAAATGAATTCGGCAGCAATGACTGTCATTGAAGAGGAAAAAGTGGATGAGCTTCTGGACTGTGTCAGGAAGCTTGATGAGATAAACAAAGAGGTGGGGGTGAGGGCTTTTGTCTGGAATATTGAAAAAAGTTACTGATGTTCGGATTTGCAGATTGCTGTTTGTTCTAAGGCATTGAAAAACATAAATTTATCCCGGCCGGAAGCTGCCGGCAGTCCTTGCAGCCAATACAGCCCGGCAAAAGTGAATTTTTTTTGTATTTCGGTAAAAAAAAGGAAGTCCCCGGAAAGTAACGGGGACTTCCTGATGATTTGTGAAGAACGGCAGGTTTAACGGATGTTTTTAATGGCTCCGTATCATCCGAAGGCCGGCTTTACGGCCATGGGCTTCAGGTCGGTAAGCTCCGCTATATTAACGGGTCTGCTTT
>PWPZ01000027.1 GCA_003556985.1 Bacteroidota bacterium | reverse complement strand
TGGCTTTACCATTTAAGCTTTTTGTGGGAGGAAAAATAGGTAACGGAAAACAAATAATCTCATGGATGCACATCAGTGATTATGCCCGGGCCCTTTACATGCTTATGCAAAAACTTCCCGATCAGGACGTTTTCAATTTTACTTCACCCGGTCCGGTTTCCAATGCCGAATTTTCTTCAGTGCTGGCAAAAACCCTCAACCGGCCTAACGTTTTTGTTGTGCCCCCATTTGCTCTCAGGCTCCTTTTCGGGAGAGGTGCTGTTATTTTGCTTACGGGGCGGCAGGTATTGCCCGAAAATCTGCAAAAGGCGGGATACGAATTTCAATTCCCCGAAGTTTCAGGTGCACTTAAGGATCTGCTTTAATCAGCCGAATAACAAGGTAAACACCTGGTCAACCCGGCTTACCGGATGAATTTTTATTGAATACTTTTGGGCATCAATCCCTTTAAGACTGAATTTGGATACGAAAATTTCCTCAAAGCCCAGTTTTTCAGCTTCGGCAATTCTTTGTTCAATGCGTGTTACTGGTCTTACTTCGCCGGTAAGGCCAACTTCAGCGGCAAAACAAGCCTTGTCATTCACAGCAATATCTTCATTGGATGAAAGCACTGCACAGATTACACCAAGATCAATGGCCGGGTCATCCACGCGTATACCCCCTGTAATATTGAGAAAAACATCCTTTACAGAAAGCCGGAATCCGCATCTTTTTTCGAGCACTGCCAGCAGCATATTAAGCCTGCGTACATCAAATCCGGTTGATGACCGTTGCGGGGTACCATAAGCTGCCGTACTGATAAGGGCTTGCGTTTCAATAAGTATGGGGCGCATACCTTCAAGAGTTGCAGAAACAGTTATTCCGCTCAGTTGATCTTCGCGGCTGGAGAGTAAAATTTCTGATGGGTTGGCCACCTCGCGCAGTCCATCTCCTCTCATCTCAAAAATGCCCAGTTCAGATGTAGATCCAAAACGGTTTTTTTGTGAGCGCAGGATGCGGTACACATGATTATGATCGCCTTCAAACTGCAGCACGGTATCTACCATATGCTCCAGCAATTTAGGTCCTGCCAGCGATCCTTCCTTGGTTATATGCCCGATGAGAAAAACCGGGGTACCTGTTTCCTTGGCATACTTCTGAAATTCAGAAGCACATTCGCGGATTTGCGAAACACTACCTGCAGAAGATTCAATTTGAGCCGTAGTCAGGGTTTGGATGGAGTCAATTACCAGCATCTGAGGCTGCATTTCATCAATATGATGGAAAATATTATCGGTGCGGGTTTCGGTGAGAATATAGCAATCAGACTGGTTCAATCCCAGGCGCTCTGCCCGCATTTTAATCTGTAGTTCGCTCTCTTCACCTGAAATGTATAGAACTTTCCGGTTTTTTATATTTAGTGCCACCTGAAGCATTAATGTTGATTTGCCAATACCCGGCTCACCTCCCACCAGTATCAGTGCACCGGGTACAATTCCGCCTCCAAGCACCCTGTCGAGTTCCTGGTTGCCCGAAGGAAACCGCTCCTCCTCCCGGTTGCGTATCTCAGAAATAAGTCTGGGTCTGGCTCCCGCGGCACCACTTCGTGAACCCGAACGGGAAGCAGGTCCTTTGCCTGGCTTTTCAACCACTTCTTCAACATAAGTATTCCATTCTCCGCAGGAAGGACACTTGCCGATCCATTTGGCCGACTGTGCACCACAGTTTTGACAGAAAAAAGTTGTCTTTACCTTTGTCATAATCTATTGAAGTCCAAAAGAAAAAGGGAAAACCAAGCTAAAAGCAAAATTGGTTTTCCCTCTGCAACCATGAAAACAAGACTTTAAATTTACAAAAAGATATGATATTATCACTGAATTTTTATGAACTCTTTGAATAAAACACCACCGGGGATATCCATATGAAGTATCAGAAAGGAGCTGTCAAGCGTTACAACATCCCAGTGGTTGTTCCATAAGGAGTTGGATGTATTAAGCAATCGGATGGTGGTCCTAACCGGCGATGATTCGAGAATATAAAATCCTGTATCGCGAAGGGTAATGCTTTGAGGATTGGCTTTTGATCTGTGGTAAATTCTCAGGTTTCCGTCTTCAAAAACCCATTCAATGGTATGTGGGGCTTCAATATTGGCCACATTCACAAACTCCCAGGTTCCTTCCACCATATCTTCCGTATGCTTTTTGCAACCCGAAGAAAGCAGGAGCATGCCTAAAATCAGCCCGGTAAAAAATACTGAATATTTCATGTTTTTCAATCATCAAAACTTAGATACTGACAACAAATTTAAACATAAACATGCTTGGTTTGCCATTAAAAAAAAGTTGACTTAAAATTTTACGGTTTTTTTATTTATGAAATCGGTAAAATATGCTTTATGACTGGTTTCATAACTCTAAAATAACCCGGAAAACCTTATGCTCAGGCTTCGGTGGGGCTGTATGTCACCGGGTCGGCCCATATATTCTGTATTGGTAAGATTTTTCAACACCATTGAAATTTCATAGTGCTTATGAAACTGCCATCCCATATTCAGATCCATGATAAAGTAACCGGCATTATTGCTGTTCCAGTAATCGTAGAAGCCGGGAAGGATGGTTTCGCGGGTTAATTCGTCCAGGAAAACATCGTCGATATTCTGCATTTTAGAGCGGTAGAAAAGGTCGGCACCCAGTCTGTATTTCCTGAAAGCTGAACCAAGACTAAGTTTTGCGGAGTGGTTTCGCCGGTATTTCAGAAAAGTTCCGGTATTTTTCCCGGTTCGTGGGTTGAACTCCACAGGATACATAAAAACATATCCTCCACTGATATTGTTTTCGAACTGCCCGATGTTGCGGCTGAGAATAAACTCTGTTTCCACCCCATAAACCCTGGAGTACTCGGTATTGGTAGCCCGGAAACCAAACTCACCCAACCCCGTTTGAGGATCGGGATATACGCCAAACATATATTCGATCAGGTCTTTGTTCTGGGAATAAAACAGGGCAATATCAAGGAGTCCGTTCCATTTCTGAATGCCCACTCCCTGCTTAAGTCCGATTTCTGAGTTCCAGCCCGATTCTGCTTCAAGAAAAGGATTAGGGAAAATCCTCACAGCCCCCAGGGCTGTTGCTGCATGCTTTTCGGCAATGGAAGGATAACGATATCCCTGTCCCCATGATGCCCGTAAAAATGTATATTCCTTCATCTGATAGTTCATTCCGGCACGAAAGAGCGATACCAGCCGGTCTCTTTCCCCGTTAAGGGTATTGTGTTCCAATCTCAGGCCTCCCACCAGTTTCAATCTTTCGAGCGGACTCACATCTGCCTGCATGTAAGCGGCCAGATTTAATGCTTCATGATCGCCATAAAACTGCGACCATACCCTTGTGGTTTTTTGTAAGATACCGGAATTCAAGCTCAGGTAAGGGTTCACCTCATACCAGTTCTGGTATTCAGAATATAACGAAAGGGCATCGCTGTTGGTAGATTCTGACCCTGGGTATCTGTTTTGAGAAAATTGCACCCGGTTGCGCAGATCATGACTCGACCGTGGAG
>PWPZ01000113.1 GCA_003556985.1 Bacteroidota bacterium | reverse complement strand
TGCAGCACAGAAGAGTTACATTCTTTATAATAGGAGGATCCGTTGCGCTTATAGTCCTGCTCTGGTTTGCAATCCCATCCGAGATGGCTCCGCTGGAAGACCGCTCCCAGGTAATTATCAATATATCGATGCCGGAAGGAGCTACCTATGAAATGTCGCTCGATTATAACGACGAGATCTCCAGAATGGCCACTGAAATAGTACCTGAAAATGAAAGGCGCGGTATCCTTGCACTCACCCGTGGCAGCTGGAGCTTTGTAAGGGTTTTGCTTAATTCGCCAAACGAACGGGAAAGGAGCCAGATGGAAATTGCCAGGGATATTACTGCCGAAGCAAGAACAAAGACAACAGGCATGGCCAGGGTAATGCAGCAGTCAACCTTCGGAGGGCGCCGGTCGGGGCTTCCGGTGCAATATGTGCTTCAGGCAACAAGTATCGATAAGCTCAGAGAGGTGCTACCCGAATTCATGGACAAGGTAAATGAAAATCCGGCATTTCAGATGGCAGATGTAAACCTTAAATTTACCAGGCCTGAGATCAGGATTCACCTTAACAGGGAAAAGGCGGTCCTTATGGGAGTTTCCACCCAGAACATCGGACAAACGCTGCAACTTGCCTTAAGCGGGCAACGCTTTGGCTATTTCTTTATGAACGGAAAGCAGTACCAGATACTTGGTGAAATGCACAGGGAGGACCGAAACAAACCCCTGGACCTGAAATCGCTTTACGTCAGAAGCAACAGGGGCGACATGATACAGCTTGATAATCTGGTTACTCTTACTGAAGAGACGGCGCCACCCCAGTTATACCGCTATAACCGGTTTGTGTCGGCGACTGTTTCGGCGGGACTGGCTGACGGATGGACAATAGGAGCAGCACTGGATGAGATGGACATGATAGCCGATGAAGTACTTGATGACACATTCCGCACCGCTCTTGCCGGCGATTCGAAAGATTTTCGCGAAAGCGCCTCGAGCCTTCTTTTTGCATTCCTGCTTGCACTTATACTGATCTTCCTGGTACTGGCCGCACAATTTGAAAGTTTTAAGGATCCGTTTATAGTTATGATGACGGTACCCCTGGCACTTACCGGTGCCTTTCTATTTATGTGGTACTTCAACATAACCATGAATATCTTCAGCCAGATAGGAATAATTATGCTCATCGGACTGGTATCCAAGAACGGGATACTCCTGGTTGAATTTGCCAACCAGAGGAAAAAAGCGGGAATGAATAAAATGGAGGCGATCAAGTATGCCGCCGCTGCAAGGTTCAGGCCCATTCTAATGGTGAGCATCTCCACTATTCTTGGTATAGTTCCCCTAACCCTCGGACTGGGCGAAGGTGCGCAGAGCCGGGTAGCAATGGGTGTTGCCGTGATCGGCGGACTAATGGTTGCGACTTTCCTGACCCTTTATGTAGTTCCCGCAATTTATTCTTATGTCTCAAGTGAAACAAAGTCAAAACAAAATGAAGTTACATCATCTGCTGCTGCTTAATCTGATCTTTCTGACCTGTACAACAGCTTTAGGCCAACAGGAAAAATTCGAACTCGGTGAATTTATAAGCAAAGGACTTGAAAACAATTATTCTCTTCAGATTTCCCGTAACAATCAGGAAATTCTTGAAAATAACGTCACACTGGGTAATGCAGGCTTTTTGCCGGTGCTGGATCTCAGCACCAGGCATTCCGGCAATTTAACCAATACCAGGCAGGCGTTTGCCGATGGCGCCACGGAAACTGCCTCCGGCATATTAAACACTACCACTAATGCCGGACTTGACCTCAGGTGGAACATTTTCAGCGGTTTCAGGGTGCGGACAACTTACAGCAGGCTCGAGGAGCTCAGATCGCAGGGAGAACTGAGCACCAGGCTTACCCTGGAGAGATTTATAGCCCAGACAGCAAGCGAGTACTATAATCTGATTCAGCAAAACCGTCAGCTAAACAATCTTGAATATTCAGTAGCCCTGTCAAGGGAAATGTACCGAATAGATCAGGAGAGATATGAGATTGGTTCGGGCTCCCGCCTTCAGATGCTTCAGTCGAGGGTATTTCTTAATGCCGACAGCTCAAGGCTTGCCCGGCAGCATGAAGTCCTGCGGGCTTCGCAGATACGCCTGAACGAACTTATAGGTGAAGATGATTTTCATGTACTGATTGGCGCTACAGATACTATGATTATAGTAGACAAGGAGCTGGCTTACGAAGAACTTCATGCCTCCACTCTTGAACATAATACAAACCTGCTCATTTCCTCCGGCAACCAGTTAATTTCGGAACTCGATAAAAAGATCATTGAATCGAGAACTTATCCTTTTGTTAATATTAACACTGGTTACGGTTATACATTTAATACATTTAATACTGGAACGATCCAAAACCGGCATTCCCTGGGAATGAATTACGGAGTAACGGTGGGCATCAACCTCTTCGATGGTTTTAACCGGCGCAGGGAACTTGCCAATGCATCAATAGAGATAGAAAACAGGGAGCTTTCCTATCAGCAAATCCTGCAGGAAATCAACGCCGATCTGGTTACTATTTTCCGCGCGTATGAAAGTAATCTCAGATTACTGGAGATGGAATATGAAAACCTTGAAACTGCAAGGGAGAACATGGAAATAGCCTTTGAACGTTACAGACTGGGAGCCCTTTCAGGTATAGAGCTGCGTGAAATACAGGTCAGCTTGCTGGAAGCGGAAGAAAGGCTTCTTAGCATTCAATATCAGACAAAACTTGCAGAGATATCCCTGCTACAAATTTCCGGCAGGATCATGGAATATATCTGACCCCCTGTTAGATTTCCTTTAATAACTTATTGTCCGGATTGTTCTCAACAGCATTGTTAAAAGAGTCCATAATACTCTTGATTTTGCTGATCTCCCTTGTGCGGCTGGCAAAGAGAAAATCTATGCCCCGGTGATCAAGTTTGTCGGAAAGATACTTGATGGTTATCTTATTTATATCTATGGCAGGCTGATAGGCGGTTTCCTTTGCAGACAGGGTTCTCACCTCCGATACTATGTTAATTTCAGTAAGATCATTCAGGATATTCCTCACCAAACGTATCGGCAGTTGCAGTTCGTGGCTTATCTGACGGGCCGTATAAGGAGGGATGCCTTTTTCAAAGTTCTTTATCAGCAGGTGAGCAACATAAATGGTAATTAGCCTGCGGTTATACAGGCTCATATTGAGTGATTCGGATTCATACTCATACTGTTCTATATTCTGGTTGGCAAATGACAGTTCAGCACCGAAAAGCACTATAATCCAACTGATCTGCATCCAAATCATCAAAAGGGGAAGCGCTGCAAAACTTCCGTAAATTGCACTGTAACGGGAAACACCCACCTGAAAATACACATATCCGTATTGTGTCAGTTGAAAAATTGTGCCTGCTATGATCCCTGCTAAAAGGGCAGAAATGAAATTAACCCTTGTATTGGGCATGATCATGTACAATATTGTAAACATGATCCAGATAAGAATAAAGGGAATCAGTTGTAAAACGCTTAAAATAACCGGGCTGAATAAACCCAGCAAATATATCTGTGCTGTCAACTCCTCCAGTCGGGTAATCAGGTAAACCGTTGCTATATTCGAAAGAATTATAAAAAAAGGAGAGATCAGCATTATTGCAAAATAATCTGAAAATTTTCTGGAAAAACTTCTCTCTTTGCTTATATGCCATATCTCATTAAATGATTCTTCAATATGGTTAAGCACCTTCATAACCATAAAAACCAGAAAAATCAGACCAACTCCAGCCATGATTCCGCCCTGGGCAGTTTCCAGGAGCGATTCTGAAAAATCAAGAATAAATTCAAACACTTCCTCCCTCCCGACAAAGGCCTGTTCAAGCTGAGCAACGAGGTAGTCCTGGAGACCGAAACCTTTAGCAATTCCGAAAGCCATGGCTATTACCGGAACAAGGGACAACAGTGAGAAAAAAGTTAGTGCCGAGGCCCGCAGGTAGACATTGTCTTCGGAAAGCCCTCTTAGGGCAATGATAAATATCTGCAGCTGCCGTATAAAAAAAGCTCTTAAGGGAGACATTTCATCAAGGGGGATTTTCCAGATATCTCTCTTTAAAAAAACCGAGACTTTTTTGATTTTTTCTTTACTAACCATAAACAGATATTTATATTATTTTGTCCTGGAAAATGACAGTTACCGCGAACCGGGCAGTAAACAAAAATCCAATACCCGGATTAATTTTTGTTACTTTAATCTTTTCAGGACCTTATCCATTCGTTTAAAAGCCTCGGTTAGCCTGTCATCGCTGGTAGCAAACGAAATCCTGATGTGATTGGGGGCTCCGAAAGCTGTTCCGGGAACAGCGGCTACGTGAGCCTGTTCGAGTAAGAACATACAAAAATCATTATCATCCCTGATTACCGTACCGTCAATACTTAGACCGCAATAACTGCTGATATCAGGGAACAGGTAAAAGGCGCCCCCTGGCCTTGAGACTTTCATACCGTCTATACTGCCTGCAAGTTCAAAAACCAGGTCACGCCTCCTGAGAAAAGCCTTCATCATTTCCACAGGAAAGGAATTTCCTCCGGTAAGGGCTGCCACTGAAGCTTTCTGGGATATAGAGGATGGTCCGGATGTAAACTGCCCCTGGAGCTTACTGCATGCTTTGACAACCCATTCGGGACCGGCAAGATAGCCTAACCTCCAGCCGGTCATTGCATAAGCCTTTGAAACACCGTTTATTACAATTACCCTGTCATGTATTTCCTTAAAACTTGCAATCGATTCGTGTTTTCCCGAAAAATTTATGTGCTCATATATTTCGTCAGAAATCACGAAAATACCAGGATGCCTTGACAATATTTCTGCAAAACCTGCAAGTTCCTCTTTTGTATAAACGGTCCCGGTAGGATTGTTTGGTGAACAGAGGAGCAAAACCCTGGTTTTTGGCGTAATTGCTTCTTCAAGGTCGCGGGGAGACATTTTAAAATCATCTTCTATTTTGGACTTGACAATAACATTTGTTCCTCCTGCCAGCTTAACCAGTTCGACGTAGGTGACCCAGTAAGGGGAAGGAACTATAACCTCGTCACCGTCATCAACAAGAACCATGATCGCATTTGCCAGTGAATGCTTGGCTCCGTTTGAAGCCATAATATTTGCCGGACCGTAATTCAATCCATTCTCGGAAAGAAATTTTCTTGAAATTGCCTGTTTGAGATCAGGGTATCCGCCTACCGGCGAATAGAATGTAAAGTTATCATCGAGGGCTTTTCTGGCAGCATCCTTAACATGTGGAGGAGTAGGAAAATCCGGCTCTCCAACACTTAGATTAATCACATCCACACCCTTATCCTGTAAATCCCGGCTTTTCTGATTCATTGCCATAGTTTGAGAATCTGAAAGTTTCCTGATTTTCCGTGATATATATTCCATAGTTTTTCCAGTTTTATGTATTAATTTGAGAGATTCCGAATCTCATGTAAAAACAGAAAATTCGGATACCTTAAAATTAGAAAATTATTGGGTCATGTGGGTATTTACGGTCAAAAAATAATTATCATTGCTTATAAAACCGAATATAATGTCAATTTTTACCGAAATATTGAAATACACCATACCCGCCTTAATAGTATTTCTGACGGCTTACCTTCTTATCAGGAAGTTTCTGGAAAACGAGCAAAAAATCAGGAAAATAAACCTGATGATGAAAAATGATCAATTTATTTTACCTGTAAGACTGCAGGCTTATGAACGGCTGGTATTATTCCTTGAGCGGATATCTCCGGAATCTTTAATAATGCGGGTAAATCGCCAGGGTATGACAAGCAAGCAGCTTCATACCGAATTACTGGCTGTTATAAGGGCGGAATTTGAGCACAATCTAACCCAGCAGATATATGTTAGCAAAGAAAGCTGGGAAATAATTAAAAATGCCCGTTCAAGTCTTATAAATATTATTAATAAGTCAGCTAAATCGATTGAACCTGATGCTCCTTCAATTAAACTGAGCCAGGAAATACTTGAAGAGATTATTGACAAGGATGTCTCACCTACTGATATTGCAATCGATTTTATCAAAAAGGAATTAAAGGAGATCTTTTAAAGGGCAACCAACCCCCGATCCTTCATATTATCTTATAAAACCGGAAAGTAATTTACCTGAACCCTATGTACCAGATATAACCTGCGCTGATACCTATTATATAGTTTTTTGCACTTTCATCCGTCAGTTTGTCAATTTTCAGCAATCCTCTTGAAATACCTGCCGAAACCATAAAATCGAAGTTATCATACAGCTTTACCATTATCCCGCCGCCGGCTGCCAGTCCCATGTCAAAAGGCCTGAATTCTGATGTGACCTTTTCATTTACTGCTTCCGACTGTCCGTCAACAAACCGCTCTCCACGCCTTGAAGCGCTTAAAAGTCTTGAGCCATAGATGCCTGCAGTAAAAAACAACTGAGGATCCTTACCGGTACGTACTTTAAAGTACAAAGGCAGAGTAATATAATTTAGGTTAGTATTAAAGTCATATACGGGATCACCGGCTCCTTTTTGCTCAAATGAAAGGGCTGCACCCAACGAAGCGTAATCATTGAAAGAGTAATTGCCTGATAGGCATAACCTGATGCCAAAATTTTTGTTATGATTATCGAAAGCCCCTGTCGAATGAATTCCGGCCATGTTTAATCCTGCATCCAAAGAAATATATTGCAATTGAGGGTGTTTCTGGGCCTCTGCCTGCAGGAATGTCAAAGAGACAAATGAAAATAAAACATATATTATTTTCCGGGTCATAGCCTTATTCATAAATACAATCAAAAATAGACAAATCCCACACAAAAAAAAGCAGCCTGTCATTAAATTAACAGACTGCTTTATAAAATCCCGAAATATTACTTCTACATAAGCTCAATGCTTCTTTTTACAAATCTGGAAAGATCCTCTCCCTTCAGCATGTTGTTGGACAGCAGGGCAAGATCGATCAATTGTTTGACCAGCTTGTTATCGGTGGCAACTTTTTTCAAAACAGCTTCCTTTTTGCCTTCCAGATCACTGAGTTTTTTATCAAGATCACTTAACCGGTCTTTTTCTTCCTGAGGAATTTCCTCCTCCTTTTTTTCACGGTTTGCTTTTTCAAGTTCTTCTTTGCTGGATTTCACCGGAGTGATTTTTTCATTGAGTTTGTTAAGCTCCTTTCCGGCAACCTCATCTTTCTCTTCGGCAAGTTTGATAATAAGGGGATGATTGGTATTTACAACAAGGTTATAGCTATCGGGCAAATCGCCGTAAAATCCAGGACCGCCTCCCATTTCAGACATATCTTTCATTCTTCTCATAAATTCTGACTGGGTAATGGTAACAGGGTTGTCGGTCTCATTCATGCCCTCAAAGGATACGGAGAACATCGGTTTTTCTGGCAAGACACTCCTGAAAACAGCCGAGAGATCATTCTGTTGATTAGCCGGTAATTTTGATTCAGCCTTCTCTTCCTTCAATATCAGCTTGTCAATCACATCCGAATCAACGCGGACAAACCGGGATTCTTTAAACTTGGTTTCAAGATGGTTTATATAATGGATGTCAAGTTGTCCGTCCATGACAAGGACATCGTAACCTCTTGCCTTTGCCATTTCAATGAAAGAATATTGCTTTTCAGTATCGGTGGTATAAAGGTAAATGAGGTTTTTATTTTTGTCCGTTTGATTTTCCTTAATGAGCTTTTCGTATTCGTCAAAAGTAAAATATTTGCTATCGGAGTTTTTCAGCAAAGCAAATTTCTCCGCCTTTTCATAAAATTTTTCATCGCTGATCATTCCGTATTCGATGAATATTTTCAAGTCATCCCATTTTTTCTCAAACTCATCCCTGTTTTTTTTAAAATTATCCATTAGTCGGTCGGAAACCTTTTTGGTTATATGGGAGGATATCTTTTTCACATTTGCATCGCTCTGCAGATAGCTCCTGGACACGTTAAGCGGTATATCAGGAGAATCAAGCACTCCATGAAGCAAAGTAAGGAATTCGGGAACAACTCCTTCAACAGAATCGGTTACAAAGACCTGGTTTGAATAAAGCTGAATCTTGTTTTTCTGGATTTCAACATTACTTTTTAACTTGGGAAAATAAAGGACACCGGTGAGATTAAAGGGATAATCAACATTAAGATGAATATGGAAAAGTGGTTTTTCATTCATCGGATACAGCTCCTGATAGAACTTATCATAGTCCTCCTCTTTCAGGTCGGCCGGTTTTTTAGTCCACGCAGGTTCAGTATTGTTTATGATCCGGGGCTTGCCGGTATCAACCTCTTTACCATCTTTCCATTCCTTTTCCGTTCCAAAAGCTATGGGTACAGGAAGAAATTTACAATACTTATTAAGTAATTCGTAAATGCGGTTTTCTTCAAGAAACTCTTTTGAGTCGTCAGATATATGAAGTACAATATCGGTGCCGATATCATCCTTCTCAACATCTTCGAGGGTGTAGCGGGGACTGCCGTCGCAACTCCATTTTACGGCCTGAGAGTCTTCCCGGTAAGATTTGGTAAATATCTCCACCTTATCGGCAACCATAAATGAGGAGTAAAAACCAAGCCCGAAATGACCGATTATTGCATCTACCTTATCCTTGTATTTTTCCAGAAAATCCTCGGCACTTGAAAAGGCAATCTGGTTTATATATTTTTTTACCTCGTCGGCTGTCATTCCAATTCCCCGATCGGAAACAGTAAGGGTCTTTTTCTTTTCATCATGGCTCACCCGCACAGTCTGATCACCAAGTTCTCCCTTATAATCACCTACCGACGCCAGCGTTTTCATTTTTTGTGTGGCGTCAATAGCATTGGAAACCAGCTCCCTCAGGAATATTTCATGATCGGAGTAGAGAAATTTCTTGATTATCGGAAAAATATTCTCAGTTTTTACGTCAATCTTACCTTTTTGCATTTCGATTTAAATTTAAGTTAAACACTTCTATTGAAAATTTTTAAAGTGTTTTCAAAGCCTGTGCCAAATGGCATAACTGACAAATAGTCATTTAAGGGCTCCATTCCACATCCTGCTGATGGATCCATCTCCCATTAACAAAACGTAGACCGTCGTAGGAAAAATCTGGTCCGTAGTAGCGGTAAAGTCCCTTTAACCGGGGTGATCCTGGCGACAGATGATCGTATATGATCATATCCATAGCAGGTACATACCTGACCATCATAACAACCTTTGAAGAATATTCAAAAATCACCCTGTTTCTTATACCATCCTTAAACTGGAAGACAGGAGTGCCAAATACGGGTGAATCGTTGGTAAAAGACAATGCATCAATTAATTTTATGTTGGTAAACACATCATTGAAATCAAATCCGATTAGGGTATACATGGTATTACCTTCATGGGTAACTTCATGGATCTGATAATAAAGTGCCCCATACCAGTTTTCCGGACTAAAGGTCAGATTATCAAATTCTTTTTTATCAAATGTTTTGTTGTGATCCAAAAAGAACAGACTGATTGTGTCGTCTTCGGCCGGCCGGTATTGAAGAAATCCGAAATAACTATGATCAACCGGAGAATCGGAATAATTCCAGGTGAACACCCTCAGGCGGTTATCTGCAGAGGCAATCCTGCCCAGGGCATCAAGAGAATCAAAGGGATATTCATAAGAATCTTCCCTTTTCAATACCGTCTCAAGCACATCTTTTATATTTTGGCTTATTATTTCCCGTTCAACTGCCTCGCGAGCCTCTGAAAGTTCATGAAATAGCCCCTTCAGATGATTTTCTGCTTCTGCCGGCCCGGAATGAACACTCAAACAATTCATTAGCGTGCAGATAAAGAGACTTTTTAAGAAAAATGATAACAACATGTCAAATTTAGTTGGTCTTTAAACATTAACGTCAGAAATTTGCAAGTAAACATATTTCCGGTAGAATATTATTCCAGAATGCCTTGCCCTGCAAAAATCTATTATTCATATTTCTATATATAAATATATTTCACTATCTTTGCAATCTCTAAAAACTAATTGATAATGAATATAAAAACCCGTATAAAGAAGATATTTACCCTCAGGCTGTTTGCCGGCATATTGATAGGTGGTCTGCTGGGCTTTGCATATTATTATTTTATAGGTTGTAATTCGGGTGGATGTGCAATAACGTCAAATCCTTACAGGATCACAGCCTACGGAATGCTTTTCGGGGCATTGCTGTTAAGCAAATGATGCCCCCGTGCCGCAAATCAAACCTCATCGATTGATTCAACAAGAATCCTGCTGGCCTCTTCAATCTCACTTTCACTTATTGTCAGGGGGGGCGATATCCGGATAGAGTTTTCATTAAACAAAAACCATTCAGTAACCAGACCTTTTTCAATACAACGGGAAACAACTTTTTTTACGGTTTCGGCATTTTCAAGCTCAAAGGCCATCAACAAGCCCGTTCCTCTGATATCTTTAATTGCATTATGAACAAGGTACTTCCGGAATAATTCACCAGCCTGACCGGCTTTTTCGGTCAGATGGTTTTCAACAATATACTCGATGGAAGCAAGACCTGCCGCACAAGAGACCGGATGGCCACCGAAGGTAGTGATATGGCCCAGTGCAGGATTGCTGCATAAAGATTTCATGATCTTCCGGGATGAAACAAAGGCTCCCAGGGGCAATCCGCCACCGAAACTTTTTGCAAACAAAGCAATATCCGGAGTTACATTATAATGATCCATTGCAAAAAACTTCCCCGTTCTCCCGAATCCGGTCTGTATCTCGTCAAAAACCAGGAGTGTGCCGGTTTCGGTGCACTTGTCACGCAATTTCCCCAGAAAATCCTTTTCCGGCATTATTACACCGGCTTCGGCCTGGATTGGCTCAATCACCACGCAGGCAGTTGCCTCGGAAATTTCATCAAAAGCTTCACGCTTGTTGAACTCAACTTGTTTTACAGAAGGCATAAGAGGCCTGAAAGCCCTTTTAAGGGTTTCATTTCCCATTACACTTAATGCCCCTATGGTGCTTCCGTGATAACCGTTTATAAAACTTATTATTTCATATCTGCCGGTATACTTACGTGCAAGTTTTATTGCTCCCTCAACCGCTTCGCTCCCGCTGTTTGTGTAATAAACAGAATCAAGATCTCCCGGCAGTAAACTGCATAATTTTTCCGCCAGGAAAACCTGGGGCTTCTGGATAAACTCACCATAAACCATAATATGCATATGCCTGTCAAGCTGTTCCTTAATTGCTTTTATTACCACCGGGTTATTATGCCCGATGTTACTTACAGAGACTCCGGCAATCAGATCAAAGTATCTCTTTCCGTCAGATGAATAAAGCCAGCATCCGGAGGCTTTTTCTATCTCAAGTGCTATAGGATTAGCTGAAGTTTGAGCAATAATCTCAAAAAACAACCGGCGGGTGGGCAACATATAAAAAAAATTACTTGATCATCAGGTTCAGATCATCCATAAGCTTATCCTTGTATGATTTGCCAATGGGTATGGATTTGACACCTCCTTCAACAGGAATTACGATTGAATTATCTTCAATGAGGTTTATACTGCTGGTATTTACGATGTATGACCGGTGAACCCTTGAGAATCTTGATACGGGTAATTTCTTCTCTATGGATTTCATGGTGAAGTGGATAGTGAACTTGTCATCAAAGGTATTAACGATAACATAATTTTCCATTGCTTCAATCCATAGAATATCATCATAATTCAGTTTGATAAGAGAAGAATTCTTTTTTATAAAGATCTCATTCTTACCTTCAGGCACAACCGATTTTTTCACAAACTGACTGTAAGCCTTGTCTGCCGCTCTGAAAAACCGGCTGTATGCAATAGGTTTCAACAAATAATCGGTAACATCATATTCAAATGCCTGAACGGCATATTGCTCTTTGGAAGAAATAATGATTATCTGGGGGGGGCTTTTAAGTGTTTTTATAAACTCTATACCGGACATCTCGGGCATCTCGATATCCAGAAATATAAGATGTATTTCATTGCCTGCCTTAAAAAGTTTTATGGCATCTACGGCATTATCAAACGAATCAACATGATTCAGAAAATCCGTTTTCTCTATAAACTCTTCAATGATTCGCCTGGAGAGTTTGTCGTCGTCAATTACTATACAGTTCATTCCCAAAAGTAAACATTTTATCTGATCCAATATTGATTTCAAAAACTATTTGCCATATCCCGATGTACCAGAGATTATATGATAATGTGGACGAACAACAGATTTCAATTGATAAAAATACATTTTATTTTGATAAAAATCAAATCTGTTGAAATTATTAGTGCAGGTTCTTTTACCGGAAAATTATATTGATCAGGCTGCAAATCAGTTATTTCAAGTGTCTCAGAGGTTTAAAGGGCATTAAGCTGAGCTGCGATATATGCATATGGTGAAATTTACTTTATTTTTCGATAAAAATCCTTTTCAATCAGGTCACAACTCTTTATGGATTTACGCAGCCAGTCAAGTTTCAATGAAAGTTTTTCACCATGTGTCAGGTGCCAGTCTGCATTGCTGTTCTGCAACTTCATGCGTAGATTATATAAAATAATGCCTGCCGATACTGACACATTGAAGCTTTCCGTGAAGCCAAACATTTCAATCCTTACAAATTCGTCTGCTTCCTCGAGCAGCCGGGGCGACAAACCCTCTTTTTCCGTACCGAACAGAAGAGATACGGGGCCTTTTTCAAGATCCAATTCTCCCAGCGGGACACTATACCTCCCCGGGGTTGTTGCAACGATACGGTACCCGTCTGACCGGAGCTTGTCGAATACCGGCGAAAAATTGCCCCCGGAATCATTATAGCGCTTAATCGAAAGCCAGTTAGATGCACCAAGGGCAACTTCAGGATTGACCTCAAAAACATTTCTTTTTTCAAGAATGTGGAAATCCTGTATTCCGAAACAATCACAGGTACGAATCAGGGCACTTGCATTATGGCTTTGATATATGTCTTCACAAACCAGGTTAATATATCTGGTCCGGGAGTCCAGCACTTTTTCAAAATTTTCAAGGCGCTGCCGTGTAACAAACCCTGACAGATAATTAACCAGTTCGACGGACATAAAATTCAATAATTTTCAAACAACACATGAGACAAAAATAATTAAAAAAAGGAGCCCGCAAGGGCTCCTTTTCAAACAATTATCTGATCAACTGGTTGGTTTTACTGAACGGTGTCGTTCAATTCGCTACCAGGCTTAAATTTAACAACTTTTTTGGCATCAATTGTAATGGGCTGGCCTGTCTGAGGATTCCTACCCGTCCTTGCATTACGTTCTGAAACGGAGAATGAGCCAAAACCTACCAGAGCAACGCGATCACCTTTTTTCAAAGCCTCTGTAGTGGTTTCTATAAAAGCATCCAGTGCTTTTTTCGCATCAGCTTTTGTCAAATCAGCATTTGCTGAAATTGCATCAATTAGTTGTGCCTTGTTCATAATGATTAATTTTTTAAGTTAAAAATCTATTTGAAAACTTTGATTTAAGACAAATATATTGAATTTATTGGGCTTGGCAAACTTAGTACCCTAAAAATTCCACAAATATTGATAAAACGGCCATTTTTATTCATTAAATCAGCTATTTTCAGGTATAAACTTCATTTTAACCATTATAAAAAAACGCGCTGAAAGTCAACAATGACGGTGCCGGGATAAG
>PWPZ01000240.1 GCA_003556985.1 Bacteroidota bacterium | reverse complement strand
TCTGATTCAACAAGGGCGCGTTTAACCTTGAAATATTCACCGGCAAGACCGGTCAGTTGTGTCTGGAAAGCTGCCGGCACTTCCATTGTTTTTGCAGGCGGACGGGTCATCATGCTGAAGTTCCCGCTCAGCTGCGCGGAAGCATCTACCGCAAACACCCCATTGGGAACAATTTCCTCTCCTGCATCCAGCCCGCTTTCCACAATGTACATATCACCGAGTCTCGGACCGGCAACTACTTCACGCATTTCAAACGCCGGATATTCCGTTCCGGGCAGTTTCACATAGACCAGGGATCTTCTTCCCGACCAAAGAAGTGCCGAACGCGGTATAACTATCGGGTTGCTGTCCGGACTTATGTTCGACCTTATGACTCCGTTCACGAACATTTCCGGCTTCAGCCGGCCGCCCTGATTGGAAGCTTCAGCCCTGACTGCGGCGGTCCGCCGACTGGGATCAATAACAGGATCAATAAAACTAACTTCGGCGTTAAATTCCTGTCCGGGCAGTGCCGGTACTGTAAAAGTGATGCTGCTTCCAGGGTTTATCCATGCGAGATCGCTTTCATAGGCATCCAGCATAACCCATACCGAGCTGAGATCGGCAATCTCGAACATTACCGTACCGGTATTTACATAATCACCCTGAGATACATTGCGGTTTGTCACCACACCGGTAGCACCGGCAAGAACGTTGAACTGTGTCCTGACCTGACCGCTACTTTCTATTTCATCTATCTGACTGTCGGCCAGTTTCCAGAGACTCAGTTTTTCCCTGGCGGAACGGTAAAGTGCAGGAAAGCTCTCCTTCATTCTTACAGCCTGCAGAAGTTCCTGCTGTGCCGTCAGCAGCTCGGGCGAATAAATCGTTGCCAGCACATCTCCCCTGTTCACTTGCTGTCCCGTGAAATTAACATGAAGCTGCTCAACCCTTCCGGGGAAGTTGGAAGTCGACGACGACAGTTTTTGTTCGTTGAAAGTAATCTTTCCCGTAAGCCTTACCTCTTTTTCAGCAGGAGCCAGGCTGACCACTGAGGTATGAACATTTGCCATAGCTACAGCCTCCGGAGTCATCTCATAGACCATAGGACCGTGATCATTCCCTGTTGATGATTCGGCCGGGATAAGGTCCATGCCGCAGATCGGGCAGTCGCCCGGCTCATCCTGCCGAATTTGCGGATGCATCGAGCATGTCCACACACCATTTTCGTCAACTACATGATCATGGTCGTCATGATCATGATCGGGATGGGCATCAGAAAGATCTGAAGAACCATCCTGGCGGGGAGCAATAAGCAATCCGAGCAGAAGCCCGACCACCAGCACCAGTCCCCCGGCAATCCATTTATTTTTTAATAAAGTTCTCATTTTTTAAAATTTTATCTGGTTATATTTTATGTTCAATTTTTTCAATATGATTACCGGGTTAATCCTGGATTTCTGATAATTCCGTTGCCGTTAGCATATCAAGCCTGGCAACATGGCGGTTGTGATCTGCAACCGCCCTCAGCAGCTGGAGACGGTAATTGAGCAATTGCTCCTGTAACCTCAGTACCTCCTCAAACCTTACCAGTCCGCCGGAATATTCGGTTATCAGAATGTCCATCGACTTATCTGCCAGGTCAGTCTGCCTGAGATAAAGATCACTGCGTCTTTCTGCATCGGCAAGATTTCTCAGTACATCCGAAAGCTGCACCGAAAGCTCATTTGTAAGGTTTTCGCGGCTGCTTAGCACCGACTCCCTGGCAAACCTTGCCTCTCTTTCCCGTGCCCTATACTTTTCCCGGTATATGGGGATGGTCATGGTGACCATCGGCATAACCATGTTCCTTCCGCCCATTGAAACCGCATCATTTCCCGGTGAAGAAAAGATCATGTAATTCAGTCCGGCCCCGAAGGAAGGTCTGCCTTCCAATCTGGCGATTCGCTCACGGACCTCAAAGGCTCCGGCCTCTTCCTCAAGCATTTTGATCATGGGATTATCCCTGATGATGTTATCCAGCAGAGCCTGATCTGCAGTTGTCAATACCCGTATATCAAGGGTATCGGCAGTTGCCACCTCCAGGTTTGCAGGCCTGTTAAGCAGTTTATTGAACCTCGCTGTCATTGGGGCTCTTGAATCAACCAGCAGTGCAAGCATGTTTTCCATTTCGTTTATCTCCATCCGCACCCTCAGTACATCAGACATACCACCGCCACGTGTACCTGTGTCGGTCGACTGGAATCTCATTTGTGATATTTCTTCCAGTTCCCTGAGAAGGTCGAGATTTTCGTTCATGATCTTAATCTCGCTTTCCAGCTCATAAAGTTCATACCAGACAGTTTTCACATCGTAATAGAGCTGGTTTTTAGCATCAAGGAAAGCCTCATACCTGGCCAGGGCCATACGGGAGGCTGCATCCTCCCTGGCGCCCAGCGTACCGAACCATGGAAACATCTGCATAAGCGAAAGGTCGGCACGCTGATTCCCCATAGGAAATTCCATTGGCCGGATAAAATAGCCAAAACTAGCCTGGGGATCAGGTAAAGATCCCACCTGAGGAACTCTTTCAAGAGAGGCCTGATAATCGTAGAATTTTGACTTTAGCTCAGGATTGGCCTCTGCCGCCTCCACCAGGTAATCATCAAGAGTCTGGCCATGGAGATCCTGGTTTATGAACAATATCGAAACGGCAACCAAAAAAAGAACAACCAGGACACCACTTCCCGTGGCTTCCATACGCTGCACCCTTTCTGCAGCACTCCTGGGATGTTCCCCATGCCGCAGCCATTCCAGAGCATTTTTAATAAAAAATATAATTGTGTTTTGTATCATTGTTTTGCTGTTTAAGTTCCAGGTAATCAGATGATTTTTATTTCTGTACCGGAATTATGTTTTACACATCCCGGGTTTCAAATGCGCTGGGGTTATGTTTGATCCTGTATTCGGCCCACATGGAATAAAGCACAGGAACGATAAGCAGTGTTATCAATGCCACCGTCATTCCCCCAAAAGAAGGGATTGCCATGGGGATCATGATATCCGCCCCTCTACCTGTGGATGTGAGGATCGGCAAAAGAGCCAGCAGGGTTGTCGCTGTTGTCATAAGACATGGTCTTACCCTTTTCATTCCTGCCTCAATTACGGCTTTCCTTACCTCTTTTTCATTTCCGGGACTGTTCCTTTCAAAGCTCTGCTTCAGGTATGTTCCCATCACCACGCCGTCGTCAGTGGCGATACCAAAAAGAGCGATGAATCCTACCCATACCGCAACACTCAGGTTAAAGGTTCGTACCTGGAACAAATCACGCATATTGGATCCCATGACTGAAAAATCCATAAACCAGTCCTGTCCGTAAAACCATAGCATCATAAACCCACCGGCAAACGCCATTGCAATGGCGGAAAAGATCATAAAGGCAGTTGCCGTGGAGCGGAACTGGAAATAAAGAATTAAAAAGATGATGATAAGACTCAGCGGTATTACCAGTGCAAGGCGTTTTTCCGCTCTTATCTGGTTCTCATAGCTTCCCGAAAAGTGATAATTTACCCCTGCGGGAACAACCAGCTCGCCGCTATCTATTTT
>PWPZ01000093.1 GCA_003556985.1 Bacteroidota bacterium | reverse complement strand
GGTCATTTCAACCACGATCTTTTCTGGAAAATAATGGCGCCACGGGGTGGTGGAAAACCAACAGGCAATCTGCTTTCAGCCATTGAACGTGACTTTGGGTCTTTTGATTCATTCAGTGAGAAATTTTCTCAGGCCGCTGCAACAAGATTCGGATCAGGCTGGGCATGGCTGGTTGTAAGAAACGGCAGACTTATAGTAACCTCAACTCCAAACCAGGATAATCCCCTGATGGATGTTGTTCCTTCAGAAGAAAGAGGAACCCCGATCCTGGGAATTGATGTCTGGGAACATGCCTATTATTTGCATTACCAGAACAGAAGAGGCGATTATATTTCCGCCTTCTGGAACGTAATTAACTGGGGGGAGGTAGCAGAAAGACTTCGAAAAGCCTGAGCAAGCTCTCAAACATGATTAGCCAAAAGGTAACCGGCCATTGGAAATCAAAAGGAGATTGCCTGATATATCCGGCAATCTCCTTTTGATCTTTTTCAGATGAACGCAAAAAGGCCTATACCGCCATTTCCAGGCGTAATTTCTGAATAATGCCGGACTGTAATTTAGCCGGTGATTTCAGAATACCTTTCACCTATCAGCGGCCAGTTTATAATCTTCCAGAATGCATCAATGTGATCGGGTCGTTTGTTCTGATAGTCCAGATAGTAGGCATGTTCCCACACATCCATTGTCATAAGTGGAATTTTTCCACTGTGCAAAGGGTTTCCGGCATTTGATTCCTGGACGATATCAAGCGCTCCGGCCTGATCGGTCACCAGCCAAACCCATCCGGATCCAAATAGAGTAGCGCCTGCCTTGCTGAATTCTTCCCTGAAATTAGTGAATGAATCGAAATCACGCTCAATAGCCCTGGCTATCTTGTTCCCGGGCTCTCCTCCGCCTTTTGGTGACAGTGACCCGAAATAAAAATTATGATTCCATACCTGGGCTGCGTTATTAAAAATACTCCCTTCGGATTCCTTAACAATGGTTTCCAGTGAAGCGTTCTCGAATTCGGTTCCCTTTATCAGGTCATTTGTCTTATTTACATAAGTCTGGTGATGTTTCCCGTAATGGAACTGAATTGTTCTCTCAGAAATAGCTGGTTCAAGCTCATTTTGCCGGTAAGGCAAATCAGGAAGTTTAAAGCTCATAATAATAAAATTTTAGGTTTATACCTGTATTGGTTTCATACCTACAATTTACAAATAATCCGTAACAACACCAAGAAAAATCCGGCTATCCCCACTCGAAAAACCTGCAGATACTAAGCAGCCTGCTCATTAAATATCCTGTCTCTCTCAAAAATAATTTAGAATTGATATAGAATTAATCTGAATTCGGATCATCCAGGCGGAAATGACTTTTTTGTCATATTAAGATCATTTATTCATATTTAGAGAGACAAACTAAAAAAAAAGAGAAACACCGGATTTCCCTGATGCTTCTCTTTTCCCCATCAAACCAATAAACCAACCTAACCTAACCAAATATTATAAATAAGGTTTTTGTACCGCTTCCGGTTACCCCTTAAATCTTTTTGATACCTCATCCCAGTCGATTACATTCCAAAAGGCAGCAATATATTCCGGTCGCCGGTTCTGGTAATTTAAATAATAGGCATGTTCCCAGACATCAATTCCCAGGATCGGGGTTCCTCTTTCTTCTGAAGGAACAACATCCATTAAAGGGTTGTCCTGATTAGGAGTGGAGGTCACCATTAGTTTTCCGTTATCTTTAACCAGCCATGCCCAGCCTGAACCAAACCTGGTAGCAGCAGCATTTGAAAACTTCTCCTTAAACGATCCGAATGAACCAAAATCGCGGTCAATCGCCGAAAGCAGATCACCGCCCGGCTCACCACCGCCATCCGGTGACATAATTTCCCAGAAAAGGTTGTGATTATAATAACCTCCCCCGTTATTTCTGACAGCTACAGGATGACGCGAAATATTTGCCATAATATCGTCAATACTTTTATCTGACAGTTCTGTATTTTCTGCTGCACCATTCAGTTTTTCTGTGTAGGCTCCATGATGTTTGGTATGGTGGATCTCCATTGTACGCGAATCTATATGTGGCTCGAGTGCATTGTAATCGTATTTTAGTGACGGCAGTTTAAATGACATAACAATATATTTTAAAAGTTTGAATTTAGTTATTTGGAACAATTATAAATTAGAACAAAGTATTTACATAATTGTTCAAGTGCCGGAAAAATTTCGTCACAAACAGTCGTGTTGCAGACTTAAAGCTGACTCCTCAATGCCAGCCTGATTGAATGGCGGGGTGAAAACAAGGGAGAATTGAATTTAACTGCACTTTCAAACACATGTCTGCCCGGGAAACAGGCAATATTAAAAGCGCCGAAGATGAATTCCAGGCAAATGGAAGCAATGGCGGGTGAAAGCCGGCCAGATTCAATGTCAGGCTGGCATTACCCTGAAAGAGTTTTCCTCTGTCAATTAACTGACCCTGATCTGAGGTACTGGGATACATACTCCGATATGCCCTCTTCCAGGGAAGTAAAAGATTTCAGATAGCCTGTATTCCGGAGCTTTTCCATGGAGGCCCTTGTATAATACTGGTATTTGTCTCTTATATCAGCAGGAGTATCGGCAAACTCAATCACTGGTTCCTTTCCCATGGCACTGAATGTGCTATTGGCCAGATCCAGAAAAGTACGGGCTACGCCTGTGCCCAGATTATATATGGCGGAATTTTTTCTGTGTAGCATAAAATGGAACATCACATCGACAACATCCTTTACATATATAAAATCCCTTTTTTGTTCACCGTCGCGATAACGGCGATCATGGGAGCGAAAGAGCTTAATGCTGCCGGTTTTGCGTATTTGTTCAGAGGCATGATAAACAACCGAGGCCATCCGTCCTTTATGATACTCATTGGGGCCGTAAACATTAAAAAATTTCAGTCCGGCCCAGAAATAGGGTTTTTCTTTCTGACGAAGCACCCATTTGTCGAACTCATTTTTTGATTCTCCATAGGGGTTAAGAGGTTTAAGGTATTCGGGAACCCCATGGTCATCATCAAAACCCTTTTCTCCCAGACCATATGTTGCCGCAGAGGAGGCATAAATCAAGGGCAGACCGAAATCGACACAAAGGCCCCATAATTCTTTGGAGTAATTGAGATTGAGTAGGTCGAACACTTCTTTCCGCATTTCTGACGTATCGGTTCGTGCGCCAAGATGAAAGATGAATTGCACAAACCTGTGATTAGTTTTCAGCCAGCTGAAAAATTCATCCCTGTGCACGCAGGCGGTAAATTTCTTGTTCTCTATATTCCGGTTTTTATCATCCCGTTCAAACTCATCAACAAGTATAATATCGGTATAACCCTCCGCATTGAGTCTGGCCGCAAGGTTGCTCCCGATAAACCCGGCAGCTCCGGTTATAATGATCATTTTTTTTGATTTTATATTAACCTGACAGTTATATATCAGCTGTCAGACAGATTATTAAAAAACTGTTTTCCCGGGCAGCATGCAACAAAACAGAGACTGTCCGGATCTACTCTATCCGGAATGCTGTATTCCTGTTGGGCGAAGAAGAGTCCTTCCGGAAGACAGTTCACTGGTGCAAAGTTAACTAATTGGGCAAATCTGCCCAAAAAGCACTTTCTGCAACGGATAATAAACTTACCCGGCAGGATACCAACCCTGATCAGGTCATTTTTATGAGGATGATCACAGGATTGTATTACGATGCTGAGGGATGTTTTACTGTTTTTGGAAGTTTTTTCCTTAATTTTGGGCATTGAGTGGAATAAACAACATAGTTGCCGGCATTATTCCATTAAATCACACAGAAATGGTATACATAACGCGCAGGGAAACTTTCAATGCAGCTCACCGGCTTTTCAGGCCAGAATGGTCGGACGAAGAGAATTTAAGGGTTTTTGGCAAATGTTCAAACCCCTCATGGCATGGTCACAACTATATATTATATGTGACCGTTAAGGGACCGGTGAACCCGGAAACAGGCTTTGTGGTCAACCTTAAAACTCTCAGCAAAATAATCAGGGAGCAGGTTATTGAAAAGATTGATCATATGAATCTCAACACCCAGGTGGATTTCATGAAGGGGCTTATAATCTCTTCTGAAAATATAGCCATAGCTATATGGGATGTGCTTGAGCCCCGATTCCGGCCTCTTGGCATTGAACTTCACTGCGTTAAAATTGTTGAAACAGAAAATAATTCCGTTGAATATTATGGTAACTAAAAAACAGAATGAAGAAATCACCAGGAATGGTGATACAATTGAAGATGAAGATTTTGGTTATTCCAAGATAGAGATATTTCATCCCGAAGATACGGCTAAACTTGCCTATCATTATAAGGAAATCTTAAATATACTTGGTGAGAACACCGAGCGCGAGGGACTGGAAAAGACTCCTCTAAGGGTAGGAAAAGCAATGCAGTTCCTGACTCACGGATACAACCTTAATCCCATGGAGATTATTGAATCGGCAAAATTCCATGAAAAATACCAGCAAATGGTACTTGTTAAGGATATCGAGCTTTATTCATTGTGTGAACATCATATGATACCCTTTTACGGCAAAGCACATGTTGGGTATATACCCGACAGGCACATTACCGGATTAAGCAAAATTGCCCGGGTTGTAGATGCCTTTTCAAGGAGGCTTCAGGTACAGGAAAGGCTGACTACCCAGATCAGGGATTGTATCCATGATGCCCTGAAACCCCTGGGGGTGGCAGTTGTAATAGAGGCACATCACATGTGCATGCAGATGAGGGGAATCCAAAAGCAAAATTCGGTGACCACTACCTCTGCTTTTACCGGTGCTTTTCTGAATCAGAATCAAACCCGGGAGGAATTTATCCATCTTATCGGAGCAAAGCTTCACTGACCAAAACAAGTCAACCACGTGGCCATTCTTCAGGCAATGAAACCTAACTGACCGGAGCATGCCCCGACAGTAAAAATAAAATCATTATTAATCCAAATCATTAAACCAACAAAACAAATGAAGGCATATGTATTTCCGGGCCAGGGCGCCCAGTTCCCCGGTATGGGCAGCGATCTTTACGAAAAATTTCCACTGGCCGGGCAATTGTTTGAAAAAGCCAATGAAATACTTGGATTTGAAATTACAAAACTGATGTTTGAGGGGACAGCCGATGATATCAGGCAGACAAAAGTTACCCAGCCCGCAGTTTTTCTGCATTCGGTCGTGCTTGCACGCGTACTTGGCGAGTCTTTCAAACCCGATATGGCAGCAGGCCATTCCCTGGGAGAATTTTCAGCCCTGGTGGCCACCGGAGCTCTGTCATTTGAGGACGGACTGAGGCTGGTATCGGCAAGGGCACTGGCAATGCAAAAAGCCTGCGAGGCCGAACCTTCTACCATGGCAGCTATTATAGGGCTGGAAGACGAGGTGGTGGAAAAAGTTTGTGCAGAACTGGAGGAAACAGTTGTGCCTGCAAACTATAACAGTAGCGGACAAATAGTTATATCAGGCACTGAAAAAGGAATAGACATGGCCACCGAAAAGCTTAAAGAGCTTGGTGCCAAACGTGCCCTTAAATTAATGGTTGGTGGCGCATTTCATTCGCCATTGATGGAACCGGCCAAAATAGAACTTGCCGAAGCCATACAAAAAACATCGTTCAGCAGGCCCGTTTGTCCGGTATACCAGAATGTTACCGCAAGTCCGGTAACAGATCCTGCCGTCATTAAGGAAAATCTGGTGGCGCAACTTACCGCCCCTGTGAGATGGACCCGGACAGTACTGAATATGATAAGCGACGGGGCGGATAACTTTATAGAGGTAGGCCCCGGAAATGTTTTACAGGGACTGGTGAAGAAAGCCGACAGAAATATCAAAACTGCCGGTGCGGCCGATATGGTTTAACCCCGGTCTGATTTACAATTATATCCAATCGGTGACCGCCGCTGATCACCCGATTAAATCGAATTGGCCCCTGGCAGGATAGTTAACATATATGGAATATGATAACCGGCCCGATCTGACCTGCCATATACGAGCTAAACCGCTGGAATATGATTTATGCAGACTCAATTTCCAGTCTGTATTTATCATATACCGATGGGATATTAGAAATTTTAATTATCTTAGTCTACCCAGATTAGTCAGCTGGAGCAGCCAGTTCGGAAAACAACCTTGTAAATACTCTGAATTACCGGGAGCAAGTCCTTATCAGACACTTAAATCAATATTATGGCTGAAAGATTACCCAAAAACAGAAAAAATGATTATTCTCGCGAGGCTATCAAAGAACGTTTAGAAGGGCTATCCGGATTAAACGGCCAGCCCGTGAAGTATCTGGAGAGTTCAGATGTAGATCCTTCCCTGGCAAAAGGAAATATTGAAAATATGATTGGTTTCACCCAGGTGCCGGCAGGTATTATTGGACCACTGAGAGTTAACGGAGATAATGCACAGGGCGACCATTTTGTACCCCTGTCTACTACCGAAGGAGCCCTTGTGTCCTCTTATAACCGCGGGGCAAGGGCAATAACTTTATCCGGCGGAGCCAATGTGGTTTTATACAGGGACAGGATCCAGCGAGCGCCTTTATTTGTTCTTGAGAATGTTTTCAAGGCCGCCGAATTTACCGACTGGTTTGCCCGCAATTTCGAAACTATGAAAGACATAGCAGGGTCAACAACAAACCATGGCAAACTTGAAAGCTACCATTCTTTCATCCAGGGCAGAATTGTGTATTTAAGGCTGAATTACCTCACCGGCGATGCAATGGGAATGAACATGGTGACAAAGGCTACCCAGGAAATTTGCAAATTTATTGAAACCAGTTTTCCGGTTGAGCGCTGCGTAATCGAGAGCAATATGGCTGTTGACAAAAAGCCTTCGGCAATAAACACTATTCTGGGAAGGGGAAAATCGGTAACCGCAGAAATACTTTTAAAGGAAAAGATCATTTCCAGGTTCTTTCATACTACCGCCATGGAAATAGACCTTGCCTACAGGGAACAGGTTACCGGTGGTCAGCTGGCAGGTGTACTTGGCTCCAACGGACACGTTGCCAACGGCCTGGCGGCAATTTTTCTTGCATGCGGGCAGGATCTGGCCAATCTGAGTGAGTCCTGTGTAGGCTATATATATACCGAAGTACTCGAAAAAGATCTTTATGTATCATTAAATATGCCTTCCCTTATAATTGGTACTGTAGGAGGGGGTGTTTCCCTGCCGACCCAGAAAGAATGCCTGGAAATACTCGGCTGCTATGGAGCAGGTAAAGCGAAAAAATTCGCTGAAATAATTACCGCCACGCTTCTCGCAGGAGAAATTTCCCTTGCAGCTTCCCTGGTAGCGGGTGATTTTGTTTCAGCCCATGAAAAGTATGGCAGAAACCGTCCCTCAACAAATAACCGGATGACCTCCGGTAACACCCCGTTCCGCCCCCCGGCGGGATGACCCGGAGAGCCGGGTTTTCCCGGTCAGGATACTGATTGCAGGGGTAACGGCAGCAAACAGATTCCGCAGATCATCGTCAGCAGGGCTCAGCTCAGTTTCCGGCATTATCCAAAGGTGTTCCAGCTGCCTGTTTCGGTGATTCGGGCTTGAATATCACGCCTTTATTATGGCGTCCGTCAATCTGAATCTTGAATGGACATTCAAAACGTACATGCCTCACATACCTGGTTTCATAAAAGGCAGGCTGGGAATTCAGATATTCTACATCAAAAAAACCCTCGTTGAACTGGGGATTTATATTAAAATATCCCACTCTGAATGAAGTAAGGTTCTGAAAAAAGTGGGTGCCCTGGCTCGGATCAATATGATAATTTTTCAGTCCTGACTCAATTATCACCCGGGCCATGGAAATCTGGGGCCATTTGACCGGTATGCCGAGCCAGTGATCGCTCGATCCCCACCGACCGGGTCCGGTAAGCACATAATTTTTCCCCTCCCTGACAAACCTTTCATTGATTTCTTCAATCTCAGTTGCAATCACTTTATTATGGGAAGCGGAGAACTCCTCAGGCTTGATGTAAACAAAGTCATTGATACTGGTAATAGTTCCGTAGCCCAGGGCAGATTCGGAATATGCTATCGCCTCCTCCCTCTTTACCGCTTCAAAATCAACATCCACCTTTTGTTCACCGTGGACTATTGGCCGGATCTGAAGGAAATAAAATATATCAGGTTGTCCCTTCGGAGTATCAAGATCAACTGCAAATTCAATCTCAATCGGATTATTCATCTCGTCATGCCCTGTTTTCAGCAAAACCTGCAATATCTCGGCAAGGGGAAAAACATTATGAGAAAGGATATTGGAAAAAGTCACCACTTTCTTGCCGGAATGGTCAATGCCATCGCGTATCATATTATATTCATAGTCATAGGTAGAGCCCACATGTCTGAAGGAGGGTTCCTTTGCAGCCTCACGGATGTTGAGCTTGAGAATGTTTATACCATCATCGGTCGAGGGAACAAAACTGTCAACATTAAGATCCAGTGCATAAAATTTTTTCTGTGATTCCCGCAGGGTCTGGTCGGGAGAAGAAAGTTGCAGGATTTTTTTAGGATATCCGGGAGAGAAGCGAAGCGATATCCCTCCGTCAACAACAAGCTTTCCAAGCCCGAAAGCTATATTTGCAATGCCGTCTTCAGGTTTTTCGGGTGCTATGGGATAAAAATTAATTGATCTTGCCACCCCGGAAATTGTGGGGTAAAATTTCCCATTGCTTGCTGTTCCGCAAACTTCCTGCAATATGATACCCATTTTTTCTTCATCGATCAAATTTGAGGTGGCTGTCATATAGGCTTTACTGCTTTTATAATAAACAGATGAATACACCGATTTAATTGCATCGGTCAGCATTTTGATCATTTTTGCAGTGTCATCAACCCTGGGAATCATATAGGTGGAATATATCCCGGCAAATGGCTGATATTGGCTGTCTTCCAGCTTGCTCGAAGATCGGATGGCAATCGGGTTACGCACAACCGAAATAAATGTATAAAGGTCCTGGTGCAGCCGTGCAGGCAGGCTGGCCAGCAGGAATCTTTGAAGTATTTCCTCATCGGTTGCATCAGAAAGCCCGATTTTATATAGTTCGTTTGACTCCATGAACTCATCGAAAATATCGGTGCTCAGCACTACGGTCCGGGGAATAGTAACCAGTACACCCGGAAATTTGTTATATATCCGGTTCCTCTTCAGTATGGAATTTATGAAAGCAAGCCCCCGGGCTTTGCCGCCTATAGATGAATCTCCTATTCGTGAAAACATAAGGTATTTGTCGTAGCTATCCCTGTCAAACTGGGCAATAACACCACGCCCCTTGCTGGAACGAAAACCGGAGATTGCTGCGAAAATATACTTCCTTACCTCCTCTATATTATTGAAATCTTCAACCCGGAGGTATCTGAACATCTGGGCAATGGGAAATAGCGCCCTTGCATTAAGCCATCTCGAAAAGTGGTTCTGGCTTGAATGGTATTCCAGCACATTCCCGGGTACTTCCAGTATGGCCTGCTGCAAAGCCTGGAGATGGGCAGCCCTGCAAATTTCCTTTTGAGTTTCAGGGTCACGGAATATAAACTCACCGAAAGAAAATTGCCGGATAACAAAATTCCTGAGTTCAATAGAGAGTGTTTTGGAATATTTATGGATAAATCCTGCCTTCAGCTCTGCAGCCTGTCTGGCAAATTTATTGTTGCTTGACTGAAGAAGAACAGGCATATGGGGATCGTCTTTCTTCACTTTCGTACAAAGGCGTATTCCCGCCCGGGAATCTTTTTCTCCTTTCCTGTTATATGAAATGTCAGATATTATGCCAAGCATATTATGCTTGTATTTTTCATAAATGGCAAATGCATCCTCATAATTGGTTGCCAGGAGTATCTTCGGCCGCCCCCTCATTCTCAGATTCCTCTGATGCGCATTCAGGGCCTCGCGGGCGAAATCGCGCGACTGTTTGAGAATTATCTTATAGAGGTTTGGCAGATAGCTTGATGTATACCTTATTGAGTTTTCCACCAGCAGAATGGTCTGTACACCCCCGACCTCTACATCGTGCTCTACATTCATCTTATCTTCAAGAAGCTTTATTATGGCAAGGAGAATATCGGCGTTACCGAGCCAGGAAAATACATAATCGACCGAAGAAAGGTCTTCGTGGGCCAGTTTAAGTGATACCTCCCTGGAAAAGTAGGTCAGCACCACTATAGGGATAGAAGGATAAACTCCTTTGATTTCCCCCGCAAGGGAAAAAATATCTGATTCACCACCGAGGCTGAACATCGTTATAATGAGATCAACTTTTTCGGATTGAAGTACCTCAAAGGCTTCCTTTCCATCCTTTGCAGTCAGGAATAACGGAGGGGAGCTCAGATTCAGCGATACATACTCATTAAATATCTGTTCATCTATCCTTCCGTCCTCTTCCAGCATAAAAGCGTCATAGTTACTGCATATCAGCAAAATATTATGAATGCGCTTTTGCATTAAAATATTAAAGGAGGTATCCTGGAACCTGTATCTTTCCGGATCAATAACTTTTTTATATCCTTGTTCATCCATGTCCTGTACTTGTGGTTTATTATGGTTTCAATATCAGGGCCATCCCTTTTTTCCCGTCCATCAGCACCTGTAGCGAACTGTCAAACCTGACATGCCTGACATAATCGGTTTCTTCAACAACCTCCCCGTGATTCAGCTTTTCCATCCTTATAAAATCTTCGGGGTTGTTATGGTTAACTGAGAGATAGCCTACATTCATGGATGTAAGATTATGAAAAAAATGGGATCCCAGCGAAGCATCGAGCGGAAAACCTTCCATGCTCATTTCAACTATCACCGCAGCATGTGATATCTGGGGCCATGACACAGGTATTCCGATAAACCGATCGCGGGTGCCCCATCTTCCGGGACCGATAAGAATATATTTCCTTTTCTGCATTATAAGCTGAGCATTAAGCTTCTCTATTTCACCGGCTATTTCCCTGGTCTTCATCTTGTCAAAATTTTCCGGCCTGACAAATATTACATCATTTACTGCACCGATCACTCCGTTACCCATGCTTTTTACCGAGCGTATCAGGATATCATCTTTTTTTATCCGATCTTCATCGATGTTAAAATCACCTTCATTTCCAAACAGGGGCTTTATTTGTAAAAGATAGAATGATGGCAGGTCATTTACTTCCCTTGTCAAATCTACGGCAAACTCAATCTCTACGGGTCCGCCCAGAGCTTCCCCTACTACATCCAGCACGGTGGAAATTGTTCGGGCAAGCGGTAAATAGTCGTATTTCAGGATATTGGCAAAATTAACTACACGCGGCCCCGGTTTGTCTGTTCCGGCAGTCAGGGTGTCGCTTTCCATATTATAAACAGATACGCAGTGCTTAAGATTGCCGTGTTTTTCCGCCTCGGAAATACTGAGCCTTATCAGGCCCGATTCTTCGCCTTCACTAAGATCTATGTCAGGTTTTGCCAGGTTGACGGCAAAAAACTCTACCTGGGAGTACTTATAAAGGTCTCTTGGGGAAGTAATTTCCAGTGAAGGATAAGCGGGTGAAAACCGGTAGGCCTGCTCTCCCTCCACTACATACCGTCCCAGTCCGACTGCGGCCACCGCAAAACCCTCCTCCGGTTTCATGTGGGCTACAGGGTAATAGTTGTGCGATTGCGCCGTGCCGCTGATATGCGGATAGAAGTAGTTGTCATACTGGTGGCCAACAACTTCCTGTATTACAATTGCCATCTTTTCTTCTTCAATACTATAGTTGATGGATTCAAAATAGGTTTTGGCACTGTCGGAGAAGAGGGAGGCAAATACCAGCTTTATGGCATCCATGGCCTGCTGAAGCCTGATATCAAAGGTGGGGTGATTGTTTGGCAAAAGGTATGTTTCAAAAATCCCGGAAAAAGGCTGTATCAGTGAATCTTCGAACAAACTGGAAGAACGTATGGCGATGGGGCGTTTTACAAGCTTAAGATATATCTTAAGCTTTTTTTCAAGATTATAGCTCAGGTTACCGTCAAGAAACATCTTCTTTATCTTGTCATAGTTTTCTTCCCTGTATATCTTTTCTTTTAATTTGTTTATTTCAAGAAAAATATCGAATTCCTCGGTCCCTATTACACCGGTAACGGGAGTTCGTATATTTATTTCACTTATTAGGTCGGAGAATCTGAAATTATAGATAAGAGAATTCACAAAAGCCAGTCCCCGCCCCTTTCCGCCAAGAGATCCGGCAGCAAAGGAAACTATATTTGATTCTTCAAGAACAGCCGATTTCTCAAAATTGACGATTTTGCCCCTGTCCTGTTCGTTACGGTGGGTAGAAATAATGTTCAAAAGAAAATCCCTCATTTCTCCGGGACTTTCAAAATCAGCCAATTTCATCGGATTGATTATCCTTGCTATTTTCACTTCTCCCCGGGCCATCAGCCAGAGGGAAAAATGGTTTTTAGCAGCATGATATACAAGAGATTCTTCAGGCACCGTCCTGAGATAAGATTCAAATTCCCCCATTGACTTGGCAACGGCTATCTGGTGGCCTTCCTGATCCCTGTAAACAAAATGACCGAATCCCAGGAAATAGGTTATGAAACTTTTCAGGTCCTGCAAAAGGGTTTCCGAATTCTTGTTTACAAAACTGGCCCGCAGCTCATGGGCGACTTTCTGATTTTCGGTATCGGCCGACTGCAACAGGACGGGCATATTCCTCGCCTGGCTTTTTATGTGCCTGATAAGTTCGATCCCCGCTGCAGGATCGGTTTTCCCGTCACGCGGGAATTTCACATCGGAAATGACGCAAAGAATATAATCCCGGTAACGGTTATAAATATCCATTGCTTCCTCATAGGTTGATGCAAGCAAAATTTTAGGGCGCCCCCTGAGTTTCAGTTCCCGGTAAAGTTCGTCGGTACTTACATCCTCAATAAGGTGCCGGGTTTGCTCCAGTACGATTGAATATAGCATCGGCAGATACCGGGAATAATACCTGGGAGAATCTTCAACCAGCAGTATTACCTTGGTAAATCCCAGTACGGTATCATTTTCAACATTGACATGATCCTCCAGGATCTTTATCATTGAAAAAAACATTTTTGACTCGCCTGACCATACAAAGATACGGTCAACAAAATCATACCTTTTCGTCCCCTCCTCAAATATCTCCACATCACGGTTATCATTCAGGAGAAAGAATACGGGTATATAGGGATACTCCTCCTTGAGCCTCCGGCTTAGTAGCTCGGGTGCCTTCTTGTCAACCCCCATCATGACTATAACCATATCAAAATGCTTGTTCTGCAGCTCATCAACAGCTTCTTCAAGCTTGGACACCCCTGTGACCCGTGGAAGCGAGGTGAGGCTGAGATGGTTCTGTCCGAGCATGTGGTCGGAAAACCGGCCCTCTTTTTCTATGGTGTATGCATCGTAAAGAGTGGCCACCAGAAGGATTTCCTTTACCTTAAAGGGCATAAGGTCGTGAAAAAGATCCCTTTCGGCATTATGCCTGTTAAGAAATTTTTGCAGCAACTGACGGCTGCTGAGTGTTTTAGCCCGGCTCTCGGCATGTTGTTTTTGCAGGCTTTCTTTTTTCCTGGTCCGGAAAAGAATGGTCCGGGCTTTATAACTGTTTATGTATCCTACCAGCAGGTTACATATATTGTCAATCAGGTTCCGTTCT
>PWPZ01000099.1 GCA_003556985.1 Bacteroidota bacterium | reverse complement strand
TGCACATCAAGGATATTCATGTCTCCGTTTGCGGGATGGATGTCTACCACCACCTGCTCCACGCCTACCCAGGAGGCATGCATCTCCTTCAGGTCAAGCACCAGCTCACCTGTATATTCCTCACCCAGCATCAGCATTTTGCCATCCGTCTGGGGATAGTTCACGTTAACGACCTCGATCCTCTCCCAGCTGCGGTATATCCTCCCCTTCCATGCTGCAATTTTCCTGGCAAGCTCGTAACCATTCTCCTGTATTCTCAGAAAACGTCTGTGCTGCCTATCATAATAACGCTCAATATAATCGTTCAGCATGCGACGCATGGTGAACCCGGGGGTGATCCAGGATATGGAGTTCTTTACGGTTGCCACCCACTTCTCAGGCACACCGTCATCGTTCCTGTCGTAAAACATGGGAGCTACTTCTTCTTCAATAAGGTTATATATAGTATCCGCATCCAGCTCATCCTGGAATTCCTGAACATCATATACCCTTTCCTCCGGAAGGGCCCATCCCGCACCCGGACGGTAACCCTCAGCCCCCCATCCGTCAAGAACGCTTAAATTGAGTACACCGTTCATGACCGCTTTCATGCCGCTGGTCCCGGATGCTTCAAGGGGCCTGGTCGGAGTATTCAGCCAAACGTCGACGCCTTTCACCAGCACCTTTGCCAGTTCCATATCATAATTCTGGAGGAAAATAATCCTGCCTGAGAATTCAGGCCTCTTTGTAATGCTTACTATATTCCTCATTACCTCCTGTCCCAGCTTATCGTTCGGGTGAGCCTTCCCGGCAAAAAGGAACTGAACAGGCCTTTCAGAATGATTCACTATGGCTGAGAGCCGTTCCACATCCCTGAAAAGCAGCTGAGCCCTCTTGTAGGTTGCAAATCGGCGGGCAAAGCCGATAGTAAGATGTTCAGGATTGAACTTTTCCCTTACTTTGATGTAGTAGCTGGGGCTTTCATGTTTTTTTATCCAGTTATACCTGGTACGCGCCATAAGATAATCAACCATTCTGTGTCTGAGGTATTGCCTTATCTCCCAGATATCCGAATCGGCCGCATCCTGAACCGGCTTCCACGTAGCGGGCAGATGTTGCTTATTAACATAATCATCACCCATTACCTTACGGTAGAAATTCTTCCATACCCCTGCGGTCCAGGTGTCATGGTGCACACCGTTGGTCACATAGCCAATATGCAGTTCACCGGGCAGGTATCCTTTCCACAGGTCGTTGAAAATATGGCGGCTTACCTTTCCATGCAGCCGGCTTACCCCGTTAATCTCCTGCGACAGGTTGGCAGCAAGAAATGACATTGAAAAATTCTCACTGGGATCTTCGGGATGAATCTTTCCGAGATTGACGAACTGGGCCCAGCTTATATTAAGCCTTCCAGGGAAATGTGATATATAGGTGCGGAGAATATTTTCATCGAAAGAGTCATGGCCTGCAGGCACCGGCGTATGGGTGGTGAACAGGGTAGCTGCCCTGACCACCTCCAGTGCCTGGGAGAAAACAAGCTTCTCTTCATTGATATACTGGCTGAGCCTTTCAATTCCGATAAAGGCGGCATGACCTTCGTTGCAATGAAAAAGACCGGGTTTAATCCCCAGAACCCTGAGTGCCCTGATGCCTCCCAGTCCGAGCAACATTTCCTGCTTGAACCGGTTTTCCCAGTCACCGCCATAAAGATGATGGGTAATATTCCTGTCCTGATCCTCGTTTTCATCGATATCGGTATCCAGAAGGAACAGCGGCACCCTGCCCACATCGACTCTCCATATCAGTACCTTGACTTTTCTCCCGGGAAGTATTATTTGGGTGGTTAACGGATCGCCGTTTTCATTTCGAACAATCCTGGCAGGTATCCTGGAAAGATCGGTCGGTTCGTAGGTAGCTATCTGCTCTCCGCCGGCTGCCAGCTGCTGGCGGAAATAACCATATTTATAAAGCAGTCCGACGGCAATCATATCCACCCGGGAGTCACTGGCCTCTTTCAGGTAATCGCCCGCCAAAACCCCCAGTCCGCCGCTGTATATCGGCAGACTGGCATGGAAGCCGTATTCCATGCTGAAATATGCAATTTGAGGACCTTCCCGGAAGGGTTCATTAAGATACTTTTTGAATTTATTATAAACCTTATCCATCCTGCTGAGGAAAGCCTTGTCCTTTTCCAGCTCCATGAACCTTGAATAGCTGACCCGCTCCAGGAAATAAACCGGGTTGCCGTCGGTTTCCATCCATAGTTCCGGGTCGATACCGCGAAACAGGTTCAGGGCATCGTTATTCCAGCACCACCAAAGGTTCAATGAAATTTCCTCCAGGGCCGACAGCCTGGAAGGTAACTTCTTATGTACCTTCAGGGTTTTCCATTTTGGTTCAGGAACGGTATTTACTTTCAAGGCATGGATAATTTCCTCAGCAGTTTCCTGGGCGGGCATGTCAATTATTCTGGGCTGAGACATCCTCATTGCCATATCGTAAGCATTGTAATAATGAGAGATCAGGTTTTCCCAGAGTGTAACTCTTGATATTTCACCGGCATTTTTCCTTATACGTCCGATTTCTTTGTCATCCAGGCCGGAAAAAAGGGCAAGCTTTTCGGCTGTCAGATCAACCACCTCCCTGTAATTATCATCATCCCTCTCAAATATGTCGATAGAGAGCTTTTCACCCTTAAAATGTTCCCTTATCCAGAGTCCGTATCCGGTAAGGTTGGTGGTTATGGTGGGAATGCGGAATGCTATGCTTTCCATGGGAGTATAGCCCCAGGGTTCGTAATAGGAGGGGAAAACGGTTATATCCATGCCCAACAGCACATCATAATAGGGCAGGTTAAATATCCCGTCATTGCCGTTTAAATAACAGGGAGCAAAAATTACCTTCACCCGGTCGTCGTCTTCATTGTTCAGCCCGGCTGCCTGGAGCTTCTGAACTATAGGATCGTATTCCCTGTCATGCAAAAAGTGAGTCAGAACCCTGTCGTCCGAAGGAGCACGCGAGCCGCTCTCCAGATAATCCATCAGATCTTTGCGCGGACCGATCTGATTTGCCGGTATCAGGATAAATGCGATCACCTCCTTTTTTAATTCCGGGTTATTTTTAAGGGCAGCCAGGGAATATATGAAGACATCAATTCCCTTGTTTTTCATCTCGTATCTTCCGCTGTGAGCCACAAACATCACATTATCAGCGGGAGCTCTGCGGGTTACTGCCTCACTGATTTTTTTAAGCCTCTCCCTGGCGGCAAGCCGCTTGCTTTCAAACTGACCGGGCGACGGAAGAAGGCCGTCTTCAAATCCGTTCGGGGTGACAACATCAACAGTCTTACCGAGAAAGTGCTTGCATTCCCGTGCAGTCAGATCGCTGACTGTGGTGAATGCATCGGCATTTGCAGCAGCCAGCTTTTCCAGGGAAAACTTGGAAATGACATTGAACTCCCTGGCCCTGGTTTCCGCATCATACTTTTCAAAATCCCGGTACAGAGGCTGGTAGTTGCCGGCCAGCGATCTACCCATCACGGTGGCATGAGTGGTAAATACTGTTGTAACCGAAGGAACACTGTCGCGGAGATACAATATTCCCGAACCTGTCATCCATTCATGAAAATGGGCCAGCGTTCGTTCTCCTGCCATGGTATTGAATTTAACAAAACTTTCAATCAGACGGCCAACGGCATAACCGAAAAGGACCGGCTCCACATAATCCCACTGTCCCGATATGGAATCAAGCTTATATTTCTCCCACATTTCCTTGAGAATTTTATCCTTCTGGGAAATAAAGGGAGTAAAATCAATTATTATGGCCAGTGGGCGGTCCCTGATATTCCACCTCCCTGTACGAATCCGCAGTCCGTCAATAGCAGCAGTCTGCCGCCAGGCTGTGAACAGGTTCCTGTCTTCAAGAAATTCGGGATTGTCGGATTCGCCTCTCCAGAGGTCGGGGCCAATGAGAATATAATTATTGCCAAGCTTTTTCTGCAATAACCCTGCCTTGGTTGAAAGGACTGTATGTATTCCTCCTATTTTGTTACAAACCTCCCAGCTTACTTCGAAAATATAATCCGGTGTTAATTGCTGCTCCTGCATATCACTCTTATTTTTACGTTTGTATTATAATTTTAAATATCTTTAATTTTGTTTGCCAGTTACCTTCTTCCCTGACTCTTTCAGGGCGGGCTTGCCCGGCTCCTCATTTTCTTCCACTCCAACCGGCCCTACCATTACCGGAGCAGTTTCCTGAAGCTGATCAATCCTTTTTTGAAGGGTTTGAATCAGTTCGTCTTTTTCCTTTAACAGCCTTTCTACCTGCAGCATCCTTGATTCCTCACTGCCCACCAGTTTTTTAAGGCGTCTGGTAAAATCGCTAAGTACATTCATGTAATTTATAAAGGCATCATAAGGGGATTCATAGGGGTTGTAATGCTTATGAACCTCCTGCTCGGTAAAGACTTTGGTCGACATATAGTAAAAATGATCGCTGGTCTGAAGAAAATGCCAGTCGGTAAGAATTTTATTATCGCTTGTTTTGCTTACAAGCTCACGGAGAGCGTAAAGCTTATTGAATGCCTCATTCTGCATATCGTTCCCCAGCCAGGCCGAAAGATCCTTCTCCTCATCTGCCCAGGAGGCCGGATAAGGAACATCAATGGTGTCGACCGGTTGCAATTCCTGGATTATCAGGGAGGGGACTGAAAATTTAAACTCATTCTTCCCAATGATAATTTCGGTAAAAGCCCTGAAAAATTCAAATATGCCTGAATCGGCAGGATGATGGTCTCCGAGAGTTTCATACTCAATAAAAATATTAATTACCTTGTCGTTCCTGCCCGATTTTTTCAGCCACTTAACATACTTTTCGGCGGTAAGAGGCCACTGATCCCAGCTCCTGCGGGAAAAGCGAAAAGCAATATCATCGCTGAGGCCGGTATTTCTGAGAAGAAGCCTGAGATCCGGATTTATGGAATTAGTGTAGAGATAATTCGGGCTCTTCCATCCCAGGATATGCCTGGCCCCTTCTGAGAGCATCCCCTCAAAGCCCATACCGGCAATGGCTGAACCAATTTCATCCGAATACACGAGCTCGGTGTTCCGGAAAACTTTTGGCTTCACGCCAAACAGCGATTCAATCCGTTCGCTGTGCCTTTCAACCTGGGAACTAAACTCACCGGCATCAGTCAGCGAAACCAGGGAATGTGAATATGTTTCCGCAAGGAACTCAACATTTTTGGTATCGGCAAGCCTTCTGAAGCTTTCCAGCACTTCGGGAGCATAAAGCTCAAACTGATCAAGGGCGATTCCGGAAATCGAAAAGGCTACTTTAAAACGGTCGCCGAATTTTTCGATCAATTCCAGCAAAAGTTTATTTGCCGGCAGGTAACATTTTGCCGCTATCTTTTTAATGACCGATTCATTGGCATAATCATCATAATAATATTCTGAAGTACCAATGTCAAAGAATCTGTATCTTCTTAGCCGGAATGGCTGATGTACCTGAAAATATAAACAAATAGTCTTCATAATGATTCCTTTTTATTGACTTAATACTTCATCATATATTTCTTTTACATGCAGGGCAGAATTCTCCCATTTAAGGTTTTCAACCTCGGTTTTGCCGAGTTTTTTGAACATCCGGGAAAGCGCATTGTACTGAAGAATCCCGTAGATGGCATCAGCCATTGCGTCGATATCCCAGAAATCAATTTTGATTGCATGTTTGAGAATTTCCGATACGCCGGACTGATGGGAAATGATGACCGGCACATTTGATTGCATGGCTTCCAGCGGTGATATACCGAAAGGTTCGGAAATTGAAGGCATAACGTACAAATCGCTCATCCTGTACATCTGGTTTACATCCCGCTGCTTCAAAAATCCTGTAAAATGAAAGCGGTCGGTTATTCCGAGACTGGCAGCATGCTTGATCATTCTGGGAAACATATCTCCACTGCCCGCCATTACAAAATGCACATCGCTTAGTTTTCTGAGCACTTTATTTGCTGCTTCAATAAAATATTCGGGGCCTTTCTGCAGTGTGATCCTGCCAAGAAAGGTTACAATCTTTCCATTAAGCGGTTTGCTGAAATTTATGCCATCCTGATCGCCGGCCGGATCAACAGCATTGTAAACTGTGACCACCTTGCAGGGATCAATACCGTATTTTTCGATAATGGTTTTGCGGGTGAGGTTACTCACGGCGATGATCTTGTCGGCAATCTCCATCCCCCGCCTTTCAATTTCAAATACCGCAGGATTCACGCTGCCACCGCTGCGGTCAAAATCAGTGGCGTGAACATGTATCACCAGCGGCTTGCCCGAAGCTTCCTTTGCGGCTATTCCGGCCGGATAAGCCAGCCAGTCATGGGCATGAATGATATCAAAGGGATGATCCTCTGCAATAACCCTTGCTATAAGAGAATAGTTGGCAATCTCCTGGAACAGGTCGGGACCGTAGGTACCGCTGAATTTGAACTTGCCAATATGGTCTGTATTGAAATAAACACTTGTTCCCGTCCGGCTTTTTTTCCTTGTTTTTGCAAATTCCTCAGGCGACATGTAGGGCATAATCCGGGAATGAATTTCCAGAAAAGTCATCTCCTTTAAAAAACCCTGCATTTCAACATATTTTCTCCTTACGGGGAAATTTTCGGCCGCCAGGAGGCGAATAGTCGACTGGTCTTCGTCACCCCACATTTTTGGCACGACAAAAATAACATCCAGTCCGGGAATATGCGACATTCCTTTTGTAAGACCATAGCAGGCAGTACCCAGTCCCCCGCTGATATGAGGGGGGAATTCCCAACCAAACATTAACACCCTCATTTACTGTATATTTTGGTAATATAATATTAATTGTTCCATTCTGAGAAGCTCGGCCACATTCCATGCATATGATATCGCACCATTCGGATAATGCGGGGGATTCCCGTCGTATAGCTCGGAAATTGTGCCTATACCGTGCACCTCCATATCTTCATTGAAGCCCTGAAAAAGCCTGTTTATATTGTCAACTCCCGATTTTTTGTATAGCCGGAGATATGCTTCGGCATAATGCCCGAGAAGCCAGGGATAAACGGCACCCTGATGCGCCGCGGAGTCGCGGGCGGACTGGTCGCCGTCGTAGATTCCTATGTAGGCCGGATTTTTGGGTGCCAGCGTTCTCAGCCCTTTGGAAGTTAAGAGTTCGCTTGCAACCACTTCAAGCATTTTTTGTTTCATATCATCATGCACGGGGCTAAAGGGCATCGATGCAACTAATACCTGATTTGGCCTGACTGACCAGTCGGCCGTTTCATCACGCACATAATCGGCAAAATACCCTTTATCAGGACTCCAGAAAACCTGCACAAAAGATTCGGAAATCCTGGAAGGCAGGTCTTTCCATCGACTGACGAATGTATTATCGCCTGCCTCCCGGGCAATTTTAAGGGAGAACATTATGGCATTGTACCATAATGCATTGACTTCCACTATATACCCAGAGCGAGGAGTGACCTGCCTGCCGTCAACCACACAATCCATCCATGTAAAGGGGATTTCGGTATTGTCGCAAAACAAAAGCCCGTTTTCATGCATTGAAACAACATCTGCCAGTCCGTCACACAGGGAATTAAGAATGTTTCTGACTTTCCTCCCATAGGTTTCCCAGGCCTGAGAATAATCGTCAAGATGATGGTAATACTGCTGGAGAGCCCATATGAACCATAAAGGCTCATCGATGCCCCTGAAAATATGTCTTTGAGATTTCAGGGCAGCAGCATTGAATGATCTGTGCAACTCTGAAAGACCATGGTCAAGAACAGATTTGAATGTTTTCAGATCGCCCGCCGGAAGAGTCAGACCGGGAAGAGCCCCGAAGGTGTTTCGCAAACTTGGCCGGTGCCATGGAAAGCCGGTCATGACGGTGGTATTTTTTTCTTTCCTGACAAGGAACTGCTGGGAAGCATTAAGAAGACAATTATGAAAAGTGTTCCTGGGAATCCTTTTGTTTTTTTCATTCCGGAATTTCCGGGTTAGGGAGCGGGGTTCTGCTTCCCCTGTGCCGGCCGAAAAGATAACGGTTTCTCCTTTTTTCAGGGACAGTTCGAAATAACCGGGCACGTAAAGATCCTCTTTATAGTCGTAGCCCCGCTTTTGCTCCATGACATATTCTATATTGTAATTCCAGCCGGGCTGGTGAACGAATTCATTTTTCCTGGAAAACTGCATATAAAGAAAAGGATAGCCTTGATACATCCTCATCCTTATCCCGTTATTTATTTTATATACCTTGCTTAGAACATCATTATTAGCCTTGCTGAGGGCATGGATATTCCGGAATGCCAGGTAGGGCCTGAACCGGATTACAACAGGTGAATGGGAATCTGCAAGAGTGTAACTGATAAGAATACTTTCCTCATTCTGGGCAAGAATCGTTTCCCTGGAAAGTATGACCCCTCCCACCCTGTAAATCAGCCTTGAGGTGGGTATTGCCTCGAAATCCATCAGGTACTTGTGCCCGCGTGGATTGTAATGATCGCCGTCATACTTGTGCATCCCAAGGTTAAATTCCGTGTCATTCTGTATGATGGTTTCATGCAGGCCCGACAGGAGAACATGGTAGCCACCGTCAAGATATTCAAGGGGACAGACAAGAAGTCCGTGATACTTGCGTGTATTTGCCGATATGACAGTAGTACATGCATACGAACCGGCATGGTTCGACCTGATGAGTTCGCGATTCAAAGAATAAGACAGGTTTATAAGTTTTGTCTTATCAAGATTCAGGTAGGTCATAAAAAAATATTTGAATTGTGTTCGCCCCAAAGTCAATCACCGATATTATATAAATATGCATCTGCGCCGGCCATAATAGACAAATGATAACTTCGGCATGCCGAAATTACTAAATTACCTGGCTTCTGATACCGGTATGCTGAAATAAAAATTCTGGCAATAACAAACTCTGGTTCAATATCAAATATACTAAATAATCATATATTAACCTTAAATTAAATTGGGGAAACCTGCACAATAAAAAAGGATAAACAAGCATTATAGATTAAAGTTTAATAAAACAGCTGCATTCTAAACTTTTCATGACCATTTAAAATTAATTATCTTCGCGTTTAACTCAAGCCTTCTTAAAGTTGAAAAAAATATGAATTTAAAAGAAATTTCACCAGCAGCATTTTTTTCCTACGCTATGAGCATAAAGTTTGCATTGGCAATACTATTATTGACGGTTTTTTCCTGCTCCCGGTCCGATGATCATTCCACCATCAGCGGCAACCTGGAAAATGCCGCCGGATCAAAACTCCGTCTATATGAAATGACCACCTATGATCTTGTACCGGTTGATTCGACAGTAGTCGAAAGCAATGGTGAATTCAGCTTCCGGAGCAGATTTGACCAGGTGAGGTTCATGTCACTGAGAGAAAGTCAGACCAACTATCTTACCCTGATAGTTTTTCCCGGAGAGCAGATTGAAATCAGTGCAGATCTTAACAATCTCCAGGGCACGGCAGAAATTAAGGGTTCGGAAGAATCAAAACTGGTTTCCGAATTGAACAGGAAGATGCATTCCACAATAATGGCGATGGATTCCCTGAGCAGATATTACCGCAGCAATCTGGACGAGCCCGGTACTGAAATCGAAATGCTGAGAAGGGAGGTAAGGGAAAGCTTTGAAGAAATCGCCGAAGAGCAGAGGCAGTTCACAATTGAATTCATAAACAGGAACCCCTCTTCCCTGGCAAGCCTCATGGCGCTTTACCAGCAGACCGACCCCAATACATTTGTGCTTAGCGGGGCAGATGATTTCAAATATTATGCTCTGGTTGACTCGGCATTGATTGCCAGATATCCCGATCTGGACTATACAATGACCCTCAATGAAAATGTTCAGGAAATGAAGAGGCAGGTTGACCTTAGAAGGCAAAGGGAAAGCCGGCTGGACAGCGGAGCTGAAGCTCCCGAAATATCCCTTTCCAATCCCGAAGGAGACACCATAAGCCTTTCCTCACTCCGGGGGAACTATGTGCTTCTGGATTTCTGGGCTGCCTGGTGCGGACCATGCCGGGCGGAAAACCCAAATAAGGTAAGGAACTTTAATAGATATCATGACAAAGGTTTTGAAATTTACCAGGTGTCGCTTGACCGTTCCAGGGAAGCCTGGCTTACGGGGATTGAAGAAGATAACCTGGGACGGTGGACCCATGTAAGCGATCTGCAATTCTGGAGCTCGGTCGTTGTTCCCATGTATAACATTGAAGGTATACCTTCCAACTATCTGCTTGATCCGGAAGGCAGAATAATTGACAGAAATCTCAGGGGCGAAGCCCTTGGAATCAGGCTCGAAGAGCTTTTTAATTAAAAAAGGCACAGGACTTAAACTAACCACATGCTATGAACCGAATTCTTTTCTTATTGCCTCTTCTGGTACTGTTTTCCTGCGGGGAATCGGACAAATTCCGCATAAGCGGTGAAATTGACGGAGGAAAAGGCAAAACACTCTATCTTGACAAACTGGAGGTTGACGGTCCGCTGCCCATAGATTCCACAAAAATAGGGTCCCGCGATAAATTCTCCTTTTCCCGGAAAATCTCCGGTCCCTCATTTTACAGGCTCAGACTTGGCGGCAACAATTTCATTACCCTCCTTGCCGAACCCGAAGAAAGGATAACCATTGCGGCTGAAGCTTCAAACCTTCACGGCACATATCAGGTTTCAGGTTCAGAAGGCTCGGAACTGATCAAGGTCCTTTCCGGCCGGTTGGCCGCTACAAAAAAACAGATGGAACCCCTTGTCAACGAAATCATTGCCCTGGAAGAAGGACCCGGATTCATGGAGCAGGAAGCAAGGATAAATGAAGAGCTACAGGAAATTATCATTGCCCAGCGCAAATATTCCATTGCCTTTATCCTTGAAAACATGGAATCGCTTGCCGCCATTACCGCTCTTTACCAGAGACTTGACGATGAAAACTATGTGCTGGGCCGGATACAGGACATCCAATATCTGAAGATCACAGCAGAATCCCTGCAAAGGCTTTATCCCGATTCTCCACATGTCATGGCGCTTGCCGCCGATGCCGAAAACCAGGAGAGGCAGTATGAACTTTTCAAACTTACTGCCATGGCCGAACAAAGCGGTAACGTGGTAACAACGTACCCCGATATTGCTATGCCCGGCATCGACGGTGACACCATCAGATTGCATTCGATTCCGGAAAGATATGTTCTTCTTGTTTTCGGATCATCCCTTAATCCGGCCAGCGTGGAATTCAGTCATAACTTGCTGCCCGTTTACAGGGACTACCACAGAAAAGGATTCCAGGTATACAATGTATCAGTGGAACGAGACAGGCAGGAATGGCTTGATCATATAAGATATTCCGAACTTCCCTGGCTGAATGTTGCCGAATTTGGGGAAGAAAATTTCATGGCCACCCAGTCATACAATGTGCAGCAGATTCCCTCCAGTTTTCTTATTTACAGCGATGTGGGCGTGGTAGCCAGAAATCCTTCAGTTGCAGAGCTAAGACGCAGGCTTGCCAGGGCGCTGGATTAGAATTTGATTCCATGGATCATTGACCCAAAAACATCAAGCGGGAATCAGTACAGGAAAAACCATTCATACTATATAAGAAACAGTCGTTGAGCAGCAATAAAAAAATATACTTCGCATCCGATGCTCATTTTGGCCTGTCCGGGCCTGATGAAAGTCTTCCCCGGGAAAAGCTGTTTTCAGGCTGGCTGGAAGCCATCAGAAAAGATGCGGGAGAAATTTATCTTCTGGGCGATATTTTTGATTTCTGGTTTGAATACAGTAAAGTGGTTCCCAGAGGCTATACCAGAATACTGGGGAAGATTGCAGAAATAACCGACAGCGGCATTCCGGTTCATTTTTTCACCGGCAACCATGACATCTGGACCTTCGATTATTTGTCGGCCGAAACCGGTATGATAGTCCACAAAAGCGCCCTTAAAACCGAGATTTACGGAAAAAGGTTTTATCTTGCCCATGGCGACGGACTGGATGAGAATGACATGGGATTCAAATTATTAAAAAACATCTTCACAAACCCACTCCTTCAATGGATGTTTGCCAGGCTTCATCCTAACCTGGCGCTCCGCATCGGCCATAAATGGTCGCACAAAAGCCGCTACTCAAAGGAGCTCATAACCCCTTATCAGGGAGATGATAATGAAGATCATATGATTTTTGCAAACCGGATTCTGGAAAAGGAGCATTTTGATTACTTCGTTTTCGGCCACAGGCATCTGCCGTTTGAGCGCCCCCTGAAAAACGGTACCTCACGCTGCATAAATCTTGGCGACTGGCTCTGGCATTTTTCCTATGCCGTTTTTGACGGAAAAAATATGGAACTGAAAAATTATTCTGATTAGTACACTCCGTGGTCTTCCACTCCTATCAACTGTTAAACTAACTGTCTCTGGCGAACTGCCTTTTCTCTAAAGGTCGTGATTTTTCTTTTCCCAGCCGGATAAGACTGCTATCTTACGTCAGGTTAACGGGTTAAGAGGTCAAAACCATTAAAAAAGCCTGCAGAAAATTCTGCAGGCTTTTTTTTGTTTTTCTAAGATAATCAGTTGTCCGTTTAGAATATACTGTAGCTTACGGCAACACCTACGGTTACAACAGATGCCATAACAATCAGCTTGATAAGTATGTTAAGGCTCGGTCCCGATGTATCCTTGAAAGGATCACCTACTGTATCGCCAACTACTGCGGCTTTATGGTTTTCAGAACCTTTACCTCCGTGATGTCCTTCTTCAATATATTTCTTGGCATTGTCCCATGCACCACCGGCATTTGCCATGAAAATAGCCATCGCAAAACCTGATGAAATAGTACCAACCAGCAGTCCGGCAACACCGGCAACACCAAATATAAGGGCAACTACAACAGGAATAAGAAGAGCTACAAGTGAAGGCACCATCATCTCCTGCTGGGCACCTTTTGTGGAGATCGCAACACAGCGTGAATAATCCGGTTCTGTGGTCCCTTCCATAATTCCAGGAATGCTTTTGAACTGGCGGCGAACCTCATCAACCATTTTCTGGGCCGCACGACCAACAGCATTCATGGTCATACCGCTGAATACGAAAACAGAAAGCACACCAATCAGTATACCTACAATTACCAGCGGGTTCATCAGATGGATATCATAATGATGAATGAAATCAATAAACTGGGCATCAATGGCAGGTGTGTTATTAATCAGCATCATCGGCTGGTCAAGGAACTTAACGATCATGATCTTTACTTCTTCGAAATAGGCTGCAAGCAAGGCAAGCGCAGTAAGAGCAGCACTTCCGATTGCAAAGCCTTTACCTGTTGCGGCAGTTGTATTTCCGAGTGCATCAAGGGCATCTGTACGGTTACGTACCTCTTCTCCAAGCTTGGACATTTCGGCATTACCGCCGGCATTATCGGCAATCGGACCGTATGCATCTGTAGCCAGGGTTATCCCCAGGGTTGAGAGCATACCCACTGCAGCGATCCCAATACCGTACAATCCCATATTCAGACCTGCATCGGAAAAGTTGAAACCGGAGGAGAACCCGAAGGCAAGGGTAATAGCAACACATATAATACCAAGAGGAACTGCAGCAGAAATAAGTCCGGTCCCTATACCGCTGATAATAATAGTGGCAGGCCCGGTTGAAGCTGATTCAGCAATTTTCCGGGTGGGTTTGAAAGCAGAGGCTGTGAAATATTCGGTCGACTGGCCGATGGCAATACCTGCAAACAGA